>CAUDDU010000233.1 GCA_958448375.1 uncultured Collinsella sp. | reverse complement strand
GACGGGACTCAAACTACTAAGCGGCCCGGGGTGCCCCGTTTGCGTCACCGCCAACCGCGACATCGATCACGCAATCGCACTTTCCAACATGGACGGCGCTATCATCACCACCTTTGGCGACATGGTGCGCGTGCCCGGATCGTCCACCTCGCTTGCCGCGCAAAAGGCGGCGGGGCGCGATATCCGCATCGTCTACTCTCCGCTCGACGCACTCGACATTGCCGAGCAAAATCCCGAACGCCCGGTCATCTTTATGGGCGTCGGCTTTGAGACCACAACGCCCACCATTGCCGCCGCTATCCTGGAGGCCGACGCGCGCGGGCTCCAGAACTTCTCGGTCTACTGTGCTCACAAGACCACGCCGCCGGCTCTGCGTGCGATCTCCAACGACCCCGAGACGACCATCGACGGCTTTATCCTGCCTGGTCACGTAGCTACCATCACAGGCCTGGCACCTTTTGGGTTTTTGGTCGATGAGTTCGAGACCCCCGGCGTGGTCACGGGATTTGAGCCGGTCGATATCTTGCAGGGCATCTGCATGCTGGTCCAGATGGTTGTCGAGAACAGGCCGGCGATCGACAACGCTTACCGCCGTGGCGTCAATGCAGACGGCAATCCCGTAGCGCGCCAGCTGGTCGAGCAGGTATTTGAGCCGTGCGACACCACGTGGCGCGGGCTGGGACCGATTGCCAACTCGGGTCTTTCCATCCGCCCCGAATTCGCGCGCTTTGATGCCGGCGCCCGCTTTGACGTGCCCATTGAACCGACGGTCGAGCCACGCGGATGCCGCTGCGGCGACGTGCTGCGCGGTGCCATCACGCCGAGCGACTGCCCGCTGTTCGGCCACGCATGTACGCCCGAACACCCCGTCGGCCCCTGCATGGTGAGCTCCGAAGGTAGCTGCGCGGCGTACTACCGCTACCGCGACTATTAGGTTTCGCCGTTCTAACGAATGGCGGACCGATCGGCGCTGCGCCTCACCCATATAATTCCACCCACGATTGGAGTTTTCGATATGTCCCGTACTGCCACCGATAGCACTGTCCTGCTGGGCCACGGCTCCGGCGGCCAGATGATGAAGCGCATTATCGATGAGGTCTTTCTGGATGCCTTTGGATCGCCCGAGCTGCTCGCAGGCAACGATGCCGGTGTCGCCGCGCTGCCCGCAAGCGGGCGAATCGCCATGTCGACCGACAGCTTTGTGGTAACGCCGCAGTTCTTCCCCGGCGGCAATATCGGCCGCCTCGCCGTATGCGGAACCGTCAACGACGTCGCGACCTCGGGCGCTAACGTGCGCTACCTCTCATGCGGCTTTATCCTCGAAGAGAGCTATCCCATGGATAAGCTCCGCCAGATTGTGCAGACGATGGCCGAAACGGCGCGCGAGGCGGGCGTGTCCATAATCACCGGCGACACCAAGGTGGTCGAGCGCGGCGGTGCCGACGGCGTCTACATCAATACCGCCGGCGTGGGCGAAGTGCCCGCGGGCGTAGCGCTCAGCGGTGCAAACTGTCGGCCCGGCGACGCCATCCTGGTATCGGGTACGCTAGGCGACCACGGCATCGCCATCATGAGCCAACGCGAGGGCTTGGCGTTTTCGAGCAACATCGAAAGCGACGCTGCGCCGCTCAATCATCTGATTGCCGACATGCTCGCCGCCGCCCCCGACACCCGCTGTTTCCGCGACCCCACGCGCGGCGGCCTGGCATCCACGCTCAACGAGTTTGCCCAGGCCAGCGGCGTTGCCATGGAGGTCGACGAGGATGCCGTGCCCGTGCGTCCCGACGTGCAGGCCGCCTGCGAGATGCTCGGCTACGACGTTCTGCAGGTGGCAAACGAGGGCAAAATGGTCGCCGTGGTGCCGGCCGAGCAGGCCGATGCCGCGCTGGCGGCCATGCGCGCCGCCCGCTACGGCAAGAACGCCGCCATCATCGGTCGCGTGCTGCCGCTTGCCGAGAGCGCTCGACCCGCCGTGCGCGTACGCACCGGCTGGGGATCGACCCGCATTCTCGACATGCTCGTAGGAGAGCAGCTGCCGAGAATTTGCTAGGGCGGAACCGCACGGTCGGCGCGATGCGACCCGATAACCCTGGAGATATTCAGATTCCAGCCACGCCAGACGCGTAAGCCCAGTATTATGAGGTGCGTTTTGAAACCCAATGACGGGAGCTTTCATGGCAGCAGCTTTTTCCCATGTGATCTTTGACCTGGACGGCACCCTCCTCAACACGCTCGAGGACCTGGCGGCAGCCGGTAACCATACCTGCGAGATGCACGGCTGGCCCACGTTTGCCGTGGACGAGTACCGCTACAAAGTGGGAAACGGCATGCTTAAGCTGGTCGAGCGCTTTATGCCCGCCGAGTATGCGGGCGACGGGCGTATGTTTGAGCAGACACTTGCCGAGTTTAGGGCTTACTACGGCGAGCACAAGGAGGACCACACCGCCCCCTATGCCGGCACAATCGAGATGCTCGACCGCCTGCACGCCGCGGGTGTGCAGCTT
>CAUDDU010000232.1 GCA_958448375.1 uncultured Collinsella sp. | reverse complement strand
CTTTACCTGCTCCGTCCCCTCGGGCGGCGGCCTTTCCAGCTCTGCCGCCGTCGAAGCCGCGTACGGTCGTGCCATGGAGACGCTCTGGGGCGCGCCCGCCATTGAGCCCGTCACGCTCGCCCAGATGAGCCAGCGCACCGAGAACAACTACTACGGCAAGCCCTGCGGTCTGATGGACCAGGCCGCCGTTTGCTTGGGCGGACTCGCCTACATGGACTTTGAGGATCAGGCCCAGCCCAAGACCCAGAAGCTCGAACTCAACTTTGAGGATCACGGCTATGCACTCGTGCTCGTTAAGGTCGGTGCCGACCATGTGGCAGCTACCGACGACTACGCCGCCGTTCCGCGCGAGATGCAGGACGTCGCCGCCGAGTTTGGCAAGGCGCGTCTGTGCGAGGTAAACGTGGCGGACTTTGACGCCAAACTCCCCGAGCTGCGCGCCAAGCTGGGCGACCGTGCCTGCCTGCGCGCCGTTCACTACTGGTACGAAAACGGCCTAGTCGACAAGCGCTGGGCTGCCCTGAACGCCGGCGACATCGACCAGTTCCTGGTCCTGACGCGCGAGTCCGGCGCCAGCTCTGCCATGTACCTGCAGAATGTCGTTGCCAAGCTGGGCTCCGAGCAGCCTTCCATGTACGCCTTGGCACTGGCCGAGCATGTCCTCGACGGCCGAGGCGCCGTCCGTATCCACGGTGGCGGCTTTGGTGGCACCATCCAGGCCTTCGTGCCGCTCGACCTGGTCGACACCTTCATCGCCAAGATGAACGGCTGGCTGGGCGAGGGCTCTGCCCGTCATTACGCTATCTCTGACAAGGGGGCTTACGCGGCATGGCTGTAATGACTGATGTGCGCGAGGCTGCGCAGGGCCTGACTGAGTATGCTATCCACCGATCGATGATCGGACAGGACGACCGCATCTGGGCCTACAACACCATTCTGGAGTGCATCGGCGCCACGGGCCCCGCGCTCGACATGACCTGGGCGTTGCAGAACGAGAAGCTCTCGCTCTTGCACCCCGATACGCTCCCCGATTTTGACCTGGAGGGCACGCTTGCCGCGCTTTCCGAGGCCGCCGTCGCCAACGGTGCCGCCGAGGACACGGCATCGGACCGCGACCGCATCGCCATGCGCATCATGGGCGTGCTGATGCCGAGGCCTTCGATTGTAAACGAGGAATTCAACGGCCGCATGGGCGTCGACGAGCCCCGCGCCGCGACCGACTGGTTCTACGGCCTGTGCTGCGACGCCGGCTACGTGCGCCGCGCCGCCATCGCGCGCAACATCAAATGGAGCACCTCCACCAACTGGGGCGACCTCGAGATCACTATCAACCTGTCGAAGCCCGAGAAGGACCCGCGTGACATTGCCGCGGCCGGCGTTGCAAAGAACACGGGAGATAAGTATCCCGCCTGCCAGCTCTGCATCGAAAACGAGGGCTATCCCGGACGCTCTGCCGCAGCCGACGGCGGCGCTCACCCCGCCCGCCAGAATCTGCGCGTTATCCCCATTCAGCTCAACGGCGAGCGCTGGGGCTTCCAGTACAGCCCGTATGCGTACTTTAACGAGCACTGCATTGCCATGAGCTCTGAGCATCGTCCGATGCACGTCGACCGCAAGGGGCTGACCTGCCTGCTCGACTTTGTCGACCTGTTCCCGCACTACTTTATTGGCTCCAACGCCGACCTGCCCATCGTAGGCGGCTCGATTCTGTCGCACGACCACTTCCAGGGCGGCGCGCACGAGTTCCCAATGATGCATGCCACCGAGGTCTCGCAGTTTAGCGTGCCTGGCTTTGACCAAGTCAGCGGTACCGTGTTGCAGTGGCCGCTTTCGGTGCTGCGACTGCGCTCGCACGACCGCGCCCAGCTGCTCGACGCCGCCGAGAAGATCATCCTCGCTTGGCGCGAGTGGACCGATGAGTCGGTGGGCGTCATCGCGCACACAGCCGACGGCGTAGCGCACAACACCGTGACGCCCGTCATCCGCCGCGTCGACTCCCGCGGCAACGCCGGCGGCGAGATCTACGAGGCCTACCTGGCGCTTCGCTGCAACATCACGACCGGCGAGCATCCGCTGGGCGTTTTCCACCCGCATGCCGAGTACCACCATATTAAGAAGGAGAACATCGGCCTGATCGAGGTCATGGGCCTGGCCATTCTTCCGCCGCGCCTGGTTCCCGAGCTCGGCGCTGTCCGCGAGCACTTGCTAGCGGCCAAGGCCGATGCCAGCTACGACCTTGCCGGTGCGCTCGAGGGCGATGATCTATGCCGTAGCCACGCCGCATGGGCCGAGGACGTCTTTGCCCGCCGCGCCGACGAGCTTACGGCCGAAAACGCCATCGACATCCTGCACGAGGAGGTCGGCGTGGTGTTTGGCCACGTGCTCGACAACGCCGGCGTCTTTAAGTGGGACGAAGCCGGCCGCGCCGCCCAGCAGCGCTTTATCGACTCACTGTAATGGTCCCTTGGGGACGGAGGAAAACAGATCATTTCGTCTTCAAGACAACGGCGCCCGCCGGCAACAT
>CAUDDU010000231.1 GCA_958448375.1 uncultured Collinsella sp. | reverse complement strand
GCCCCGGAAGCACCAGGTGGCGCACGATCATACCGCGCTTCATAAGCCCGTCCTCGTCCACCAACTCTCCCCCGCGGCGCTCGATCTCGCACGCCATCTGTGCCAGGCCCGACACGGCCACGCGCGGGTAATCCTTAATATGAGAAAGCGACTGCGCAAGCCCGGCATCGGCATATTTAAAGTCGGTGAGCCACACATCGACCAGGTCGCCCAGCGCCGCCACGGCACTCGCGCGCTCGTAACCACTCGTGTTGTAGACGATCGGGATGACCAGCCCGCGCGCCCGTGCCGCGGCAATCGCGGCAGGCAACAGGTGCGCATAGTGCGTCGCCGTCACCAAATTGATGTTGTTGGCACCCTGGTCCTGCAGTTCCAGCATAATCTCGACCAGGCGCTCAGGCGAAATCTCAAGGCCAAAATTGCCGGTCGAGATCTCGTGGTTCTGGCAGTAGATACATTTAAGCGAACAGCCGCTAAAGAAGATCGTGCCCGAACCGGCCTCGCCCGAGATAGGCGGCTCCTCCCACATATGAAGCGCCGCTCGGGCCACCTTGAGCGTGTCGTTAGCACCGCATACGCCGTGCGCGCCCTCATCGCGCGCCGCACCGCAACGGCGCGGACACAAATGGCAGGCGGGCGAAAAAAGTTCGGTCAACGACGTCGGCATAAAAACATGCTCCAAAACAACGATTCAGCAGCTCAAACGTAAAGGGCCAGGCCGCGTAGACGGCTCCGTCCCTAAGGCGCCGTAATCGTCCGACACGATTTTTGTAATGTCAAGACTGGAATCCACAAAGTGCCGCTTTATGATGTAGTTATTCCGCCCCCCGCGGAGCAACTGGGTGAACCGTCGCGTTTATTTAGGGAGCCCACACAGTCGTGCCTAGTACAGGTATCCTTCGTTGTTAAGGACGCTGGAACAGTCGATGAGGGCACCCACCTGTTTTAGGTGGGTTCATTTTCGTAACGTGGGGGGTGGTTTTCTTTTGCCGAAAATCACCATACAGTCCATATGAATCCCCGCCGGCATCCCGACAAGCCATCGACAACATTCCAATATCTGGTATGCGCGTGATAATCGCACGGTGCAAACCTCCGCACCCCCCTCGGTCGAGTATCATGGGACAGCTATGCCATTTCCGCGTAGCAACCTTTGACCTTTTCCTTCGACGCTTGGCGGTTTTTAGATTCATGGCTTCATCCCCGAGCTACATACCGTACCTATGCGTGGCAGCGGCGGCCTTTATCACGACCTTCCTCGCGGTGCCCCTGGTCAAGCGCTTGGCAATTAAGCTCGATGCCGTCGACTATCCTTCTAAGCGCCGCATCAACACCAAGCCCATCCCGCGTTTGGGCGGAACGGCGGTGTTTTTGGGCCTGGTCGTTGCCTGCATTGTGCAAATCCTAGGCACCTGGCACCTAGGCTGGCCACCCGTCCTGGTGCCGCACCCGCGCCTTCACATTAGCTATCCCATGCTGGCGCTCTCCTTTACCGTCATCTTTGCGACCGGCGCTATCGACGACGTCTTCCAGCTCAAGCCCAAGCAAAAGCTGGCCGGACAAGTCCTCGCCGCGCTTATCGCCTGTATCGGCGGCCTAAAAATCGGCGTCATCGTCAACCCGTTTGCCCCCGGCGAAATCATGCTCGGATGGCTCGCCTACCCCATCACCGTAATCTATCTGGTGGCATTCACCAACATCATTAACCTCATCGACGGCCTCGACGGCTTGGCCACGGGCATCTGCGGCATCGCCTCGTTCACCATGTTTTCGATGGCCGTTCTCTCGGGCCGCATCGACGCCGCCGCGCTCTCCATTGCGCTCTTTGGCGCCTGTCTGGCCTTTTTGCGCTACAACTTCAACCCCGCAAGCATCTTCTTGGGCGACTCGGGGTCGCTGCTTCTAGGCTTTGCGTTGGGCTCCATCTCGCTGCTCAACGTGAGCCGCACCGCCGCGCTCACCTCGCTTATCATCCCGCTCATCGTTGCCGGCGTGCCCATCATCGACACGTTTAGCGCCATTGTGCGCCGCAGGCGCGCCCACATTAGCATTGGGCAGGCCGACAAGGGCCACATCCACCACCGCCTGATCCAAGAAGGCTACAACCAAAAACAGGCCGTGCTGCTCATCTATGCCTGGTGCATCATGCTTTCGGCCGGCGCCGCCGCGATTAACCAGGTCGAGGTGCCCATGCGTGTGCTCATCTTTACCGTGCTCGCCATTGGCTCGGCGGCCTTCGCCAAGCACCTGCACCTGTTTGAACCCGTGCTGCGCCACCATTACAACAAGCGTACGCACGAGGACGAGCTCGTCACCCCCGACGACCCCGCCTTTAAGCAGGAGGAGCAGGCAGCCGAGGAGCGCAAAGAAGAGCGCCACCACAAGCTCTAGGGCAAGCTGCCGAGGATGTGCCAAGGCACCGTTAGCCAAGCGCGGCCGCGCCGCACCCATCGCACATGCCGCACCACGCGCGTCCCTCTCCCGCCCCTCGCCTACTTACGCACCGCCCCTCCAATAAACGCGTTA
>CAUDDU010000230.1 GCA_958448375.1 uncultured Collinsella sp. | reverse complement strand
AGTTCGTTGGCATCCAGGCACCCCTCAGAAAGACGTTGCCCAAGTTGTGCCAGCAAAACATCGCGGCCGGGATTCTCCAAATCGATCTTGTTGATAAAGATGAACGTCGGGATGTCATAGCGCGCAAGCAGGCGCCACAGGGTTTCGGTGTGCCCCTGTACGCCATCGTTGGCGCCTACCACCAGAATCGCGTAGTCCAGGGCACGCAGCGTGCGCTCCGCCTCGGCAGAAAAATCGACATGGCCGGGAGCGTCCACGAGCATAACGTGGGTGTCACCATGGTCGAGCACAGCCTGCGACGAGAAGATGGTGATACCGCGCTCACGCTCAATCTCGTTCGTATCCAGATGCGAGTCGCCATCGTCAACGCGGCCGCGCTTGCGAATGCGGCCCGCGTTAAACAGCATGGCCTCGGCCAGCGTGGTCTTGCCGGCATCGACATGCGCCAAGATTCCAGCGACCGCTTGCTTCGACATGGCTCTCCTCTTATTGCAAGCCCATCGCACGCGGCAACGGGCACCCTCGTTCCACACTGGATGATACAATTTACGGGCCGGCGGGCGAAGCGGGCCCTATCCCCCGACCGAGCTCATCGCCCCGCGTTGCCGCGCGGCGATTTTCGTAGGTTCGCGCCTTGCGAAAGCCGGCTTGCAAATCAGCACAGCGAACGAAAATGACCCCACCTGGGCCAGTTTCGTTCGCATGAATTATTGATATGAGGCGTCGCTCTTACGCCTCGCGCAGCCAGTCAAACGCAACACGCGGCGTACCGTCCGACACATATACGATACCGGCGCGCTTAAACCCGGCCTTGGCAATGGCTCCCTGCATGGGCAGGTTGTCCTGATGTGTGTCGATGCGCAGGTGATCGGCACGCTCCTTGGCAAAGGCAAACATCGCGGCCGCGATACCGTGCACGGTGCCGTCGGATGCCACACGGTGCAGCACGGCGTACGGAGTGTCGCTACGCCATTGACCGTCCTCAATTACGTCATAGCACTCGTCCGGGCCCGGTAAAAAGGCAAACGTCGCCACCACGTGACCATCGACTTCGCACACATAGCTGCCACCGGCGGCGATATCGGCAGCCAGCTGCTCGGCAGAAGGCGTGCCCTCGGGCCACTGCGTGGCGTTGCCATGCGCGCGCATAAAGGCGCGGGCCGCGTCATAGATAGCCATGACGGCGGGAATGTCGGTATCGAGGGTTTTTCTGATCATCACGCGGCGACCTCACGTTTATTGGTATCACTTTGATTGAGCAATGATACCAACGTTTGGAGAGGGGCGCGATGCAGATGGGAAGCAAAAAGCGAGCCGCCTGGTCAAAGGCCAAAAGCGAGTTTTTGGGCGCTGCCACCGGCGGCGATATGAGCTACCTGTTTGCGCGCGAAGACGAGCGCCGCGACGCCCTGAACGCCGAGCGCAATGAAGCCTGGCGCTACAAGTCGTGCGAACGCAAAAACCGTTACGATACGCGCGCCGAGGCCGAGGCAGTTATGGCCGACTGCGAAAACCGCGGGCGGCGTGGTTTGGCCTGCTACAAATGCGAATACTGCGGTGGATGGCACCTGACGTCGCACCCATGGAAATAGACGCCGCATCGGCACGGCGCTAGCGAAGCGCCGGTAATCGCACGCAAGTTACGGGCGCGGCGGCACTAACACATCGTAGCGAACGGCCTTGCCCGCAAGCTGATAGCTCGGCTTAACGCCGGCAAGCAGTGGCCCCTTCACCGGTCGCTTGATAACGACCTTGCGCGGGTGCGCCGCAAGCGCAGCTTCGACCAGCGTCTCCTCATCGGCACACGGCTGTTCCAGATGATGCAAAAGTTGGAACTTCTTTTTCACCGCCGCGCTCTTGGTGCGCTCGGGAAACATGGGGTCCAGATACACCACGTCGGGGGCGGCAAGCTCGCCCCGCCCGATCAGCTCAGCCGTATGGCGAAGGCCGGTAATACTGTCCTCGCCCGCATGTAAGCGCATGCGCGCCACGGCTGTCGCAAGCGCCGGATCATCTGCCGCGCGGTCCAAGGCATCCTTGAGGAGCGCCGCAATCACGCAATCCTGCTCATACAAATCGACCGCAAAGCCCGCGGCCGCGAGCAGCAGCGAATCCTCGCCAAAGCCTGCCGTGGCGTCAATTGCCCACGGCCGCTCGATGCCTTTTGCACGCGCAGCCTTCACCAACAGCTCTTGCTGCAGACGGCCCTGCTTGAGTCGCGGCAGCATGCGGCCAAAATCGGCACGCAGCTCCATCGTGCCGTCGGTGAGCGTGAGGCCCTCGGGCTTCCCGGTCAGCTCAAGCCCCGCGGCCCGAGCAACAGAAAAGGGATCGACGACGCCCATGGGTACTCCTTAGCAAGCAAAACGAATACGTGGGCGCCGTTCATGACGACACCCAACCGTCCGCTATTGTCCCACATGTGACATGGCCCACAGCATCCCAATGCAAAGCACCGCCATCAATCCCGTGCACACGGCAGCGATCACGGAATCACTCATGCGCCTTCCCAACGACCGCGGCTCACGCACTTGCCCTGCTCC
>CAUDDU010000229.1 GCA_958448375.1 uncultured Collinsella sp. | reverse complement strand
CGCAGGCCGCGGCGGGTGAGCTCGGCGATAACCTTCTCGACGAGCGTTGTCTTGCCCGAGTTTTGGTAGCCGATAAACGCGATCGCGGGGACGGCCGGTGTCGGAGCTGCGGGTGCGACGGCGACGGGTGCGCTTGCGGGCGCGGCACCGTCAGCGGCCACGGCCTCAACAGCAGCGGCCTGGCGCTCTGCACGATCCCACACGCCCGAGCGGCCGCCCTCCTTGTGCAGCAGGCGCACGTCGACGATTTCCATGCCGCGATCGACGGCCTTGCACATGTCGTAGATCGTTAGGCACGCGGCGCTCACGCCGGTCAGGGCCTCCATCTCAATACCCGTCTTGCCCGTCACGCCGGCCGTAACCAGCACGTGAAAGCCAACCTGGCCGTCCACGCGCGCCGGCGCCCAGCCCTCGGGCACGTCCTCGGCCGGCGTCCCCGCCGCAGCGATGGGTGCAATGTCGCACTTGCTCTTGGTAATGAGCAACGGATGGCACATGGGAATGATGTCGCTCGTGCGCTTGATGGCCATAATGCCCGCCACGCGCGCGCAGGCAAGCACATCGCCCTTTTTGGCGCGATCCTGCAGCACCATGGCCTGTGTCTCGGGGTGCATGAGGATGGTGCCCTCGGCGATGGCGATGCGATGCGTCTCGGCCTTGTCGGACACGTCGACCATGCGCACCTCGCCCTTGGCGTCCACGTGCGTCAGCTCGTCGCGACGGGCGTCACGGGCGGGCTCGGTGGCAGCGCTGGCAGACGGCTGCGCGGACGCGTCGGCGTTGCCAGCATTCGCCGTAGCCGTGACTTTGTGGGCAGACATCGCGGCCCTGCGAGCGGCCTTGGTGGCATCGGCGTACCTGCTCTTGGCCATATGATCATCCTCCGATTTGGGACATAAATCGTTGCGTGCCCTCAATTATCGCGTGTTCCTGCGGTTTGTGGGCCACGGCATCGCGCCAAATCGAAAGTACCTGCATATCATCACCACGGCGCAGCGCCTCACGCACCGAATACTCGGCATCGCTGAACAGGCACGGACGCACGTTGCCATCGGCCGTCAGGCGCAGACGGTTGCAGTTCGCGCAAAAATGGTTGGACATGGCACTGATAAAGCCCACCGTACCCGCCGCGCCCGGAAAGCGCCAGTAGCGCGCGGGGCCCGCGCCGGCAGGAGCGTCGTTGATGTCGAGCGGTTCAAGCTCGCCCAGTCCCGCCGCGGTGGCCCCGGCATTGATGCGCGCCCGCAGCTCGTCACTCGGCACGGTATCGCTCGCGTCCCACAGCTCGGGATTGAGCGCGGGCGCATGCGGGTCCACAGCGCAATGCGAGCTGGTGCGCTCGTCGCCGATGGGCATGTATTCGATAAAGCGCAGGTGGATAGGGCGGTCGAGCGTGAGCCGCGCGAGGGCCGCCACATCCTGGTTGAGCCGGCGCACCACAACGCAGTTGACCTTAACGGGCTCAAAGCCCCAAGCCAGCGCCGCGTCGATGCCAGCCATGGTCTGCTCGAGCCGACCCAAGCGCGTGATCTTTCCAAAGAGCGTAGGGTCGAGCGTATCGAGCGAGATGTTGACGCGGTTAAGCCCGGCGTCTTTGAGCTGCGGCGCCAGCTTGGGCAGCAGGGCGCCGTTGGTGGTGAGCGAGATGTCCTCGATCTGAGGAATCGCGCGAATGTCGCGAATGAGCGGGATGATACGGCGGCTGACCAGCGGCTCACCACCCGTCAGGCGCACGCGGCGAATGCCCTCTCCCGCCACCAGACGCACAAAGCGGGCGATTTCCTCGGCGCTGAGCAGCTCGTCGTGCGCGCGGGGCGCCACGCCATCGGCCGGCATGCAGTAAATGCAGCGAAAATTGCACTTGTCGGTAACGGCAATGCGCAGGTAGTTGATATCGCGGCCAAAACCGTCATGTTGCACGTGCCCGTCCACGCAGCCCTCCCCTCACGCGGCGTTTTATTCTTCGGAAAACATAATACCCCACGAGAGAATCGTGCCGACACCCGTACGACAGGACAGGTCGCTTCGAGCAAAACGGACTTGCCAAGCCCATCCTCAGCATACAAACCATCACAACATTCGACGCTTTTCACGATTTTGGTAAAAAACATCGAATGTTGTGATGGTTTGCCTGCCCACAGCACCCCGCAGAAGGACCAAAGCGCCCCTAAAGGCCGCCGTTCCAGTGCCGAATCACGAATTCTCGCAGGTCGTTCTGCCGCTTCTGGAACGCTTCGCTTCGGTCGCACTTGAGGCCCATAGCGAGCGCGATAGCGTTCATCGCCCGGTGCAGTTGCAGTTGATGGGCAAACTGGGTCCCGGTGAGGACAATCATCCTAAAGCCCAGCGCGCTCAGCACGGTCATACGCTCCGCATCCGACGCGCTGCGCTGTTTATCAAGATGGTCCGAACCGTTGTATTCAATCCCTGTACCGCTTGCAGGCGCATATACGTCGATCTCGAAATACCCGGCCTTAGCGAGATACTTGAACTCGCTGGGAACATCGACCCGATGGTTGAGCTCGATCTTGGCGTATCCCAGCCCGCCCTGGGAAC
>CAUDDU010000228.1 GCA_958448375.1 uncultured Collinsella sp. | reverse complement strand
CACGCGTTCGGCATTAGGCGTCATGGATTAGCTCCCGGGCCAGACGGACAAAGTCGGCAACATCGAGCGTCTCGGCGCGCGTGGTGGGTGCGATACCGCAAACCTCAAAAGCGGCATCGAGCACGTCCTTGGCAAAACCGTTGGCGCTCATGGAATTTCGGATGGTCTTGCGCCGCTGAGCAAATGCAGCGTCGATCACACGAGCCACGAACTCGCGATCGAGCCCCTCGGGCACCACGCCGTCAACACGGTCGATACGCACGACGGCCGAGTCCACGTGCGGCGCTGGCATAAAGCAACGCGGCGGCACCTCAAAGCGACCCGTCACCTGCGCATACAGGCCGAGCTTTGCCGTATAGCCGCCATAGGTCTTGTTGCCCGGCACTGCGGCAATGCGATCGGCAACCTCCTTTTGCACCATGACGACGGCACGCTTGAGCGCCGGCATCGTCTGGAAAAATTGCAAAATGATCGTCGCCGCCACGTTATAGGGCAAGTTCGCGACAAATACCGTGGGCTCGCCGCCGGCGGCCTGCTCAATCTGCTCCGGGCCCACCTTAAGCGCGTCGCCCATGATAAAGCGGAAGTTGGCATAGTCGGCGGCATGGGCGTCGAGCACCGGTTCGAGCTCGGGATCTGCTTCGATCGACGTGACGCACGCCGCCTCCTGCAACAGCGCAAGCGTGAGCGTGCCAACGCCCGGACCAACCTCGAGCACGCGCTCATCGCCCGCAAGCTCGGCAAGCTCGCAAATGCGCTCGATCACATGGTTGTCGATCAGGAAGTTCTGGCCCAGGCGATGCTTGGTCGCAAGGCCAAACTCCTCCAGCAGCTCCCTTGTTGCCGTGGGGTTTGCCAAAGGCGAAGTTGTCATAGTTGCCTCCTTAGCATGATGGCGGCGTCTTGAAACGAAAGGGCATGGACCGTGGCGGCCATGCCCTTACATCTAAACAGCAAATTGCCGATATGGCGCGCCGCGTCTTAGCCCAGACGCGGGAACAGCGGCTCGCCCTTCTCGACAGGCTGACCGCCGGCAAGCAGGCCCCAAGCGCAAATGCCCTTGAGGTCGTCGGTCGCGGCCTCGTCCTCGCAGGACAGGCGGCGCAGGGCCTCGGCAGAGGTCTGAGGCATGAGCGGCATCAGCAGGTGGGCGGCAATGCGGATGGCCTCGAGCAGGTTGTAGATCACAAACGCCAGCTCGTCAGCCTTGGCCTCGTCCTTGGCAAGTGCCCAAGGCTCAGAGTCCTCGATGTAGTGGTTGGCGGCATGGATGAGCTCCATGACCTCGTCCTTGGCTCCGCCGTAATCGAGCACGTCCATCTTGGCCATGTAGCGCTCGACCAGACCATCGGCGATCTTTGCCAGCGGGTTGTCGAACGCATCGAACGATGCGGGCTTGGCGGGCGCGCAACCATCAAAGTACTTGCCGCTCATGTTGAGCGAACGCGAGATAAGGTTGCCCCAGCTGTTGGCCAGGTCGGCGTTGTAGACCTGCTCCATGCGATCGAAGCTGATGGCACCGTCGGTGCCGGGGACGACGTCGGTCATGAAGTAGTAGCGATAGCCCTCGACGCCCAACATGTCGATAACGTCCTGCGGAGCGATGGCGTTGCCGCGGCTCTTGGACATCTTCTCGGCCTTGCCGGTCTCGGCATTGCGCACGGTCAGGAAGCCGTGGGCAAAGACGTGCTCGGGCAGGGCCTCGCCGATGGCCATGAGCATGGCGGGCCAAATGACGCAGTGGAAGCGGATGATGTCCTTGCCCACGATGTGGAACTGCGCGGGCCAGCGATAGGCCAGCTCGGCACGCGCCTCGTCGGTGTCGACACCGTAGCCGACGGCCGTCATATAGTTGAGCAGCGCATCGAACCACACGTAGGTCACGTGACCCTCGTCAAACGGGACCTGAATGCCCCAGTCAAAGCTCGTACGGCTCACGGAAAGGTCATTAAGGCCGCCCTCGACAAAGCTACGTACCTCGTTCATGCGGAACGCAGGCTCGACAAAGTCGGGGTGCTCGTCATAGAGCTTGAGCAGCTTGTCCTGGAAGGCGGAAAGCTTAAAGAAGTAGGACTCCTCCTGCACGCGCTCAAGCGGACGGTGGCAGTCGGGGCACAGGTGCTGGCCGACGCTGCCGTACTCCTCGTCGCCCTTCTGGACCTGCGTATCAGTGAAGTAGGTCTCGTCAGGCACGCAATACCAACCGTCGTAGCTGCCCTTATACAGGTAGCCGGACTCCTTCATGCGCTCCCACAGGTACTGCACGGCATGATGCTGGCGCGGCTCGGTGGTGCGGATGAAATCGTCGTTGGAAATCTCGAGCTTGCTCCAAAGCTCCTTGAAGTGCGGAGCCTGGCTGTCGGTCCACTCCTGCGGCGTCATGTTGTGCTTGGCTGCGGCCTCGGCGACCTTCTCGCCGTGCTCGTCCATGCCGGTCAGGAACTTGACGTTATAGCCGGCGGAGCGGCGATAGCGAGCCTGAACGTCGGCGATGATGGTGGAATAAGCCGTGCCCAGGTGCGGATCGGCGTTGACGTAGTAGATGGGCGTCGTGATAAAGAACGAAGGCTTGCTTTG
>CAUDDU010000227.1 GCA_958448375.1 uncultured Collinsella sp. | reverse complement strand
CGTGGCCGAGCTTGCCCGCATGCTGCCGATCACTCGCACGGTGGTCGACGAGACGGTGCGCGAGAACCTGCGGCTCGAGGACGACCGTGATCTTGCAAGTCGCGAGAACCGTTTGGTGTCGATTGTGGCGACGGGGGAAAAGACCGTCATCTACGTCAATTCGCGCGACCAGTCCGTGGCGCTCGCCAAGACGTTGCGTAAGCGTGTGCCCGATTGCGCAACCCATATCGCGTTCTATAACGCGGGGCTTGCGCGTTCCGATCGCCGTCGCGTGGAGGAAGCATTCCGAGACGGAAGCCTCAGCTGCATCGTTTCGACCTCCGCCTTTGGCGAGGGTGTCAACCTGCCCGATATCCGCCATGTCGTGCTCTACCACATGCCGTTTGGCGCCATCGAGTTCAACCAGATGAGCGGACGTGCCGGTCGCGATGGCCAGCCCGCCGTGATCCATCTACTCTATTCGTCGCGCGACGCCCGCATTAACGAGCGCCTGCTCGACTGCTATGCGCCCGAGCGCGACGAGCTCGTCACGCTCTATCGCGCGCTGCAGACCATGTGGCGCTCCAACCGCGGCAAAACCGGGGACGATTCCTTTAGTGCGAGCGATATCGACATCGCGCAGATGTGCCTTGCCATCGATGCTCGCACGCCGGTCGACGAGCGTTCGGTGGAAAGCGGCCTGGGAATCTTCGAAGAGCTTGGTTTCTGTCGAGTTTCGGGGTTTGACGACACTCGTCGCATCGCGATGGCCGAAAACCCCGGCCGCGTGCAATTGAGCAGGTCAATTCGCTATTTGGAGGGCTTGCGCTCGCGCATGGAGTTTTCGGCTTTCCGGAGCTGGGCGCTCGATTCGTGCGCTTCTGATATGCTAGCCAAAGTTAACCGCCCGATCGTACCGCGGGCCTAGGGGAAGGGGACCTCGATGGATGCCGCAGCCCGTACCGCCCATGATTCCACCCTCCAGCCGTTTTCGGAGATGGAGCACTATAAGCATGCCGATGAGCTGCCGCCCGAGATTATGGCGGACAGCTACGACAAGCTGGAGCGCCTGTGCCTCAAATATATGAATGAGGACGACTTTTCTAAGGTTGAGCAGGCCTACTGCTTTGCCGCCGAGAAGCACTGCAACCAAAAGCGCCGCTCGGGCGAGATGTACATTAACCATCCCGTCGAGGTTGCCATCATTTTGGCCGATCTCAAGATGGACTGCGATGTGGTGTGTGCCGCGCTGCTGCACGATACCGTCGAGGATACCGAGACCTCGCTCACCGATGTTTCCGGCCTGTTTGGCGATACGGTGGCCGAGCTCGTCGATGGCGTGACCAAGCTCACCAACATCGAAGTCGACAGCATGGACGAGAAGCAGGCGCTCACGCTGCGCAAGATGTTCCTCGCCATGTCCAAGGACATCCGCGTCATCATCGTTAAACTTGCCGATCGTCTGCACAACATGCGAACGCTGGCAGCCCTGCGCGAGGATCGTCGCCTGTTTAAGGCTCGCGAGACCATGGACGTGTACGCGCCCTTGGCCGACCGCCTGGGCATGAGCTCTATTAAGTGGGAGCTCGAGGACCTGTCCTTCTTCTACCTGGAGCCCGATGCCTACCAGCGCATCGCGCGTATGGTAGCTGAGTCGCGCGAGGTCCGCGAACGCTACCTTGCCGAGACCATCAAGACGCTTACCGATGAGCTCAACCGCATTGGTCTGGAGGACTTCCAGATCAACGGCCGCTCCAAGCACTATTGGTCCATCTACCAAAAGATGAAGCGCAAGGGCAAGGAGTTCTCCGAGATCTACGACCTGGTGGCGCTGCGCGTTATTACCCATTCGGTGCGCGATTGCTACTCCACGCTCGGTGCGGTGCATACGCTGTGGCACCCTATGCCTGGTCGCTTTAAAGACTATATCGCCATGCCTAAGGTCAATAACTACCAGTCGCTCCACACGACGGTCATCGGCCCTACGGCTCGTCCGCTCGAGATTCAGATTCGAACCTACGAGATGCATGAGCAGGCCGAGTACGGCATTGCCGCCCACTGGCTATATAAGAAGTCGGGCGGATCGTCTGCTTCCAAGACCAATGACGCTCAACGTTTGGACGACCAGATCAACTGGCTCAAGCATTCGCTCGATTGGGCGGCTTCCGACGAGATCACCGATGCCAAGGAATACCTGCACTCGCTGAAGGTCGATCTGTTCGATCAGGAGATCTTTGTCTTCACGCCCAAAGGCGAGGTCATGGCGCTTCGTGCCGGCTCCACGCCGCTCGACTTTGCCTATGCCGTTCACACCGAGGTGGGAAACCACTGCGTCGGCGCCAAAATCAACGGTGCGGTGGCTCCGCTCACGCACGAGATCAAGACGGGCGACCGCGTTGAAATCCTGACTAACAAGAGTTCCAAGCCGTCGCGCGATTGGCTCAAGATCGTTAAGACACCTTCCGCCAAGTCAAAGATCCGCCGCTATTTTGCCGCTGCGACCAAGGACGACGACGCTGCCGCCGGTCGCGATATGCTGGCCAAGGACCTGCGTAAGCGTGGCTATGGCATTTCTACGCCGCGTTCGACGCGTGCACTCA
>CAUDDU010000226.1 GCA_958448375.1 uncultured Collinsella sp. | reverse complement strand
GTCCGTGCCCTCGGCGGCAAGTGCCGTCACGCTGGGGAATGAAGGATTCTCGTCGCCAAACAGCCCGGAGATGGTTTCGCGTGGCATATACAGCGTGAGCGAGCCCATGGAGTCGCTGCCGCCATCAATCACGCCTACAATCTGCACCTCGCCGTTGGACATCTTGATGGTTTTCCCCAGCGCATCCTGTTCGTTGCCGTAAAGCTGATCGGCGCCGTTGCGGCTGATGAGCGCCACGCGCGAGCCTGATTGGGACTCGGCCTGGGAATAGGTGCGCCCCGCAACGAGCTTGCTGGCCCCCACGGCGTCGAGCATGTCGCTATCGACACCCTGTGCCATGACGGTATAGCTTTTATCGCCGGTCTTATACTCGGTATACGCGCTGTCGACAATGCCGATCTGCTCTATCTGCGGCACCAGTTTTTGAAGCTTCTCGATGTCCGACTCGGTGAGTTCTTGCGACGAATAGATTTGCACCATGCGTGCCGCATTGAGGCCCAGGCTGTTGACCAAACTGTTTTGGATGCCGCCGATGAGCGAAGTCATGGCGATAACCGAGGCGATGCCGATGACAATGCCCAGGATGGTGAGCAGGCTGCGCCCCTTGTTGGCCTCGAGCGAGTGAAAGGCTTCCTGGATGAGATCACGGGTGCTCATGCCACCACTCCTTTCGGCGGGTTGGCGGAGGCGGAAATCATGGGCAGGCTATCTACGGCGCTGCGCAGGGTCCGCGGTGCATGTGGAATATACGCGCCGTCGTGAATTCGACCGTCGCGGATGGTCACGGCACGGTCGGCCTCGGCGGCAATGCCGGGGTCGTGTGTGATGAGCACGATGGTTTTGCCGCGCTCCTGGAGCTTATGGAAGGTCTCCATTACAAGCGCTCCAGTGGCGGAGTCCAGGTTTCCCGTCGGCTCGTCAGCCAAAATGATGGGTGGATCGTTGACGAGGGCGCGCGCGATGGCGACGCGCTGCATCTGGCCGCCTGAGAGCTCGGATATGCGGTGGTCCCAGTGGTCGACGGGCAGCGTGACGGCCTGCAGCGCGTGCACGGCGCACATTTCGCGCTGGCTACGGGGCACATTGGTGTAGGCCAGCGGCAGCATGACGTTTTCTATGACCGACAGGCGCGGCAGCAGGTTGAAGCTCTGAAAGACAAATCCTATGCTCAGGGCGCGGACTTCGGTGAGCTCGTCATCATCGAGCTCGGCCACGTTGAGCCCTTGCAGGTAATAGTCGCCCGCCGTCGGTTTGTCCAGGCAGCCCAGGATGTTCATGAGCGTTGATTTGCCCGAGCCCGAAGGGCCGGTAATGGCCACGAACTCGCCGGGTTCTACCGCCAGGCTTACGTTATGCAGGATATGGGCGCAACCCGCTTCGCTCTCAAAAATGCGGTGCACGTTGCGGATGTCGATAACGGGACGCATTACATGCCCTCATCAGCAGACATGCTGCCCGAACGCGCGCTGTAGCCGCCGTCAGCCGTTGCGTCCGCTCCGGTGTCCATGACGAGCGTGTCGCCATCGCGCAGCTTGGTAACCGGCACGTTGGGGTTGATCTCGTTGCCCTGGTCGTCGCGCTTGACCTGCGCCTTGCCGACTACGGCTTCGTTGTCGTTTTGCGTCACGACGGTCACCTTCACGCGACGGGTTTGCTTGCCCTCGTCATCGGTTGCCACGTTGACGTAATAGTGTTCGCCGTCTTCGGTCATGAGCGCCATCGTCGGCACCATTACCACGTCGTCGAGCTGCTCGGTCACCACCGAGACCTCGGCCGTCATGCCCGGCTTCAGGCGCGCGTCGGGCGCTTCGATGAGGATGTCGACATTAAAGGTTGCGCTGCCGCCGCCACCGTTGGCGGCGTCGGAGTTTGCCACCGACGCGATAGCCGCGACCGTTCCATGGCTCACGATATCGGGAAACGCGGGATATGTGACGTTGGCGCTCTGCCCAACGGCGATCTTGGCGATATCTTTTTCGCCCACCTGCACGGTCACCTTCATCTTAGATAGGTCGGCGATCTGCATGCACTGCTTGCCGCCGCTCGTATCGCTTTCACCCATGATCATGCCGCCTGTTACCGTGGCGCCCACCTTGGCGTTGAGCTCCACGATGCTACCCGAGCTCGGGGCCGTGACCGTGCGACTGGCGGCCTTGGCGTTCGCCTGGTCGAGATTTGCCTGGGCCGATGCTAGGCTGCGCTGCGCGGCCGATATGGCGTTCGTGTCCACTGATGCGGCGGAGACGCCAGCCGCTGTGGAAGCTCCATCGACGTCCGTCGTCGGGGTGGCCTGCGCGGCAGCTGCGGCTTTCTGCGCGTTGGAGAGGTCTTCCTGAGCGGCTGCAACTGCACGCTGCGCCTCTGCAACGTTGCGATCGAGCTCGTCGTTTTTAATGGTCATAAGCACGTCGCCCTCGTTGACGGATTGGCCTGCCTGCACGTTGATCGAATCGACCGTGCCGTCGACAGAAGGGGAGACCACTGAGGACGAAATGGGTTTGAGCTGGCCTTTCGCCTCGACCGTTGTGGTAAACGTGCCCTCGGTCACCATGTCGGTCACAGGCCCGCTAGCGCCCTGTGG
>CAUDDU010000225.1 GCA_958448375.1 uncultured Collinsella sp. | reverse complement strand
CTCGAGCCACTTGGCGACGGCGGCCTCGGCGGCAGCCTGCATATCCTCATTGGAAGCATCGCCGGCAACGTCAACACGACCGCGGACCTTACCGAGCACCTGAACCACAATCTGCACCGTGTCCTCAACGGACTCGGCCAGGTCGAACTCGGGCCAGGCAGCGGTGTAGGCGTTGCCCTCGCAGCCAAGGGCCTCGTGCCACAGCTCGTCGGCCCAGAACGGGCAGATGGGGGCAAGGACGCTCACGATATCCTTAGCCACGCCGTAGCACAGCGCCTTGTCGCGGGCGGTGCCCTCGGTGGCGTTGAGGTAGGCGCTCGCCGCGTTGACGAGCTCCATGACGGCCGAGATCGCGGTGTTGAACTGGCCGCGATCGAAGTCCTCGGTGCACTTGGCGATGGTGCGGTGACGCTCGCGGTAGAGCTTCATCGCGGTCTCGTCGAGTGCTGACTTGTCGAAGGCCACGTTGGCGTCGCCGGACTGGACGAGCTGCCAAACGATACGCCAGGCGCGCTTGATAAAGCGGTTGGCGCCCTCGACGGCCTTGGGATCCCAGTCGAAGTCCTTCTCGGGCGGGGCGATAAACAGGATCGCCAAACGCATGGTGTCGGCACCGTAGGGCTCGATGACCGAGCTCGGGGGCACGACATTGCCCTTGGACTTGGACATGGTGTCGCCGTTCTCGTCCTTGACCATGCCCTGGCACAGCAGGTTGGTGAAGGGCTCGTCCACGCTCAGCAGGCCCAGGTCGCGCAGTGCCTTGGTAAAGAAGCGGCTGTAGAGCAGGTGCAGAATGGCGTGCTCGATGCCGCCGATGTAGTTATCGACGGGCATCCAACGGTCGGCGGCCTCACGGGAGAAGGGCAGCTCGGTGTTGTGCGGATCGGTATAGCGCAGGTAATACCAGCTGGAGCAGGTGAAGGTGTCCATGGTATCGGTCTCGCGCTTGGCCGGGCGGCCGCAGACCGGGCAGGTAGTCTCGTAGAACTCCTTGCACTCGGCAAGGGTCTCGCCTGCGCCCAGGTCCAGGTTCTCGGGCAGCGTCACCGGCAGCTGATCCTCGGGCACGGGCACGATGCCGCAGTGCTCGCAGTGGATGGCCGGGATGGGGTTGCCCCAATAGCGCTGGCGACTGATGAGCCAGTCGCGCAGACGGAACTCGACCTTGCGACGACCGCAGCCCATGGCCTCAAGGTCGGCCACGATCGCAGCCTCGCCCTCGGAGTGCTTACCGCCGCGCATGCCGGTGTACTTGCCGGACTGGACGAGCGTGCCCTCGGCAGCGTGAGCGCAATCCCAGTCGACGGTCTCGGCATGGAAGGTATCGATAGTCTCGCCGCTGGCCTCGACGGCAGCGCGATCGTCATCGTCCAGGATGATCGGCACGATGGGCAGATCATACTTGCGGGCGAACTCAAAATCGCGCTGGTCGCCGCAGGGAACGGCCATGACGGCGCCGGTGCCGTAGTCGGCAACGACATAATCGGCAACCCACACGGGGACCTTCTCGCCGTTGACGGGGTTCACCACATAGCGGCCCGTGAAAGCACCGTGCTTCTCGAGGGTACCCTGGGCACGCTCGACGGCAGAGATATGCTTGGAGTCCTCGACGATCTTGGTGACGGCATCCTCGTACTCCGTACCCTCGACGAGCTCGTGCAGGCCGGCGTACTCGGGAGCCAGGACAAAGAAGGAGACACCGAAGAGCGTGTCGGCTCGCGTGGTGAAGACGGTGATCTTACCCTCGTCGCCCTCGATAGGCTCGCCATCCCTGTCGCACAGGGTAAAGTCGACCTCGGCGCCCTCGGAGCGACCGATCCAGTTGGCCTGCATCTGCTTGACGCGCTCGGGCCAGCCGGGGAGCTTCTCCAGGTCGTCGAGCAGCTCCTGGGAGTACTCGGTAATCTTGAAGTACCACTGCTCCAGGTCGCGCTTCTCGGGCTCGGTGCCGCAGCGCCAGCACTTGCCCTCGGTGACCTGCTCGTTAGCCAGAACGGTCTTGCAGGTGGGGCACCAGTTGACCGGGTTCTTCTTGCGGTAGACCAGACCCTTTTCCCACAGCTTCTCAAAGATCCACTGACCCCAACGGTAGTAGTCGGGGCTGCAGGTCTTGACCATGCGATCCAGATTGTAGGAGAAGCCCATGCGCTTCATCGTGGCGAGCGCCTGGTCCATGTTCTTATACGTCCAGGCGGCAGCCTGCGTGCTTGATGGCGGCGTTCTCGGCAGGCAGGCCAAAGGCATCGAAGCCGATGGGGTGCAGCACGTCATAGCCGCGCATGCGGGCCTGACGGGCCATGGCATCGCCGATGGTATAGTTGCGCGCGTGGCCCATGTGTAGGTCGCCCGACGGATACGGGAACATCTCGAGCACATACTTCTTGGGCTTGCTGTCGTCGGTGTCGACGGCAAAGAGGTTGGAGTCCTCCCAGGCCTTCATCCACCTGGACTCAATGGCCTGCGCGTCGTAGGTAGGGATCTCATCCTTATGATCTGTGCAATCGCACATATCAGCTCCTTTAATCTTAGCTGGGATCGGTCGGCTTAGCTTTATTCGCTACTGCGGACAGGCCTGCGCAAGAC
>CAUDDU010000224.1 GCA_958448375.1 uncultured Collinsella sp. | reverse complement strand
AAAGGGGTCGATGATGGGCAAGACGTATACGGCCGCTAATGGTCAGGTTGTAACGGATGAAATGATTGACGCGTGGTGCGAGTCGTACGAGCGCGGAGAGTTTCCGGATGGCGAACACACCGTTGGTGGGATCGTGCATGGACGGCCCCCGCTCTCAGGTGAGGGGACGGCAACGCTGTCGGTCAAGATTCCTCTGGGAATGAAGGAGGCCATTCGTCGACGGGCGGCTGCCGAGGGGATGACGCCAAGTGAGTTTGCCCGTGCGGCTCTGAGTGAAAAACTTCTTGCTGCCGGCTGATGCCTCTGACGTGCCGATTTATAGAACCGAGGCTGTGCCCAAAAACTTTTTTAAAATTCTCGGTTGACCGGAACGCGTCCTTGGTTATACTAATCAAGCCTTGAAACAAGGCACACCTCAAATGGCTGGGTAGCTCAGTTGGTAGAGCAGAGGACTGAAAATCCTCGTGTCAGGGGTTCGATTCCCTTCCCCGCCACCTTGAATTGACTAGGACCTCTGCAAAGGGGTCCTTTTCTTTTATTGAGGGCTCTGCGGAAATTGCGTCCCGGAATTTGGCTTCAGAGTGGGATGCGTTTTCCGCTTTGAGGCCGCTTGGGAAAGCGCGACCCGGAATCCGGCGTCAGAATGGGATGTGCTTTCCTTTTGCGGTCTTTGGCGGAAACTGCGTCCCAGATCCCGCGCTCAGAACGGGATGCGCTTTCCGGCGCTTACTTCCGACGTGCGCGCACATCTCGGCGCACCAGCTCGTGCCCACCTGTCCCAGACATTCCTCCCACTTTTGCGCCACTTTGTAGACCGTTCGGTCGCCTGTCTGCATGCGCGGGTATACTCAAATCGATAGATATGTCATGCAAGAGCGATGCGGGCTTAGCCCGTATGATTCAAAAGGGGGCAGTGATGGAGAGGATACTCGGCGTTAATCTCTCTGGCTGGTTTATTCCCGAGCCTTGGGTGACCCCGTCGCTATACGCGGCGACCGGTGCATCCAACGCGGCCGAGCTGCAGGAGGCCATGGGCACCGCCGCCTATAACGAGCGCATGCGCCGTCATTACGAGACGTTTGTGAGTGAGGACGATTTCCGTCGCATGGCGCAGATCGGTCTCAATGCCGTGCGTCTGCCGGTGCCCTGGTATGCCTTTGGCTCGCAGGAGTCCGATGCGTCCTACATCTCGGTTGTCGACTACATCGACCGTGCAATTGAGTGGGCTGCCAAGTACGACATCCGCGTGCTGCTTGATCTAGCAACTGTGCCCGGTGGCCAGGGCGATTCCAACGATTCGCCCGCCACGCCAGAGGCTGTTGCCGAGTGGCATTCGTCCACTAACGGCCGTCATGTCGCACTCGACGTGCTCGAGCGCTTGGCTGATCGCTACGGCGAGGCCGAGAGCCTGCTGGGCATTGAGCTGCTGGATACGCCGCAGATGAGTGTCCGCAAGAGTCTCTTTTCCATGACGGATGGCATTCCGGCGCACTACCTGCGCAACTTCTATCGCGATGCCTACGAGCTCGTCCGTTCGTATATGCCCGAGGATAAGATCGTCGTCTTTTCGTCGTCGGGGCATCCCAGCGAGTGGAAGCATTTTATGCGCGGCGCCAAGTACAAGAACGTCTACATGGACCTTCACCTGTACCATTACCGCGACGAGTATGCGCTCGATATCACGAGCCCCCGCGGGCTGACGACGGCGATTTCCCGTAACAAGCGCGAGCTTAAAGAAGCGATTTCGACTGGGTTCCCCGTGCTGGTGGGCGAATGGTCGGGCGCGGCGATCTTTGCCAACTCGTCGGTTACGCCCGAGGGCCGCAATGCCTACGAGCGCGTGTTTATCGCCAACCAGCTGGCTTCGTTTGCGCCGGCTGCCGGTTGGTTCTTCCAAACGTGGAAGACCGAGAAGCGCATTGCAGCATGGGACGCCCGCGCGGCGCTCGGTACGCTCGAGCGCGGCATGATTGAATAGGTTGATATGACGCAAAACAGCACCCATACGGGCAAACTCTATGTGGTCGGCACGCCCATCGGCAACCTGGGCGACCTGTCCCCGCGCGTTGGCGAGGCGTTTGCCGCCGCCGATGCCATCTGCTGCGAAGACACGCGTGTGACGTCAAAGCTGCTGATGCATCTGGGCATTTCCAAGCCGCTTGTCCGTTGCGACGAGAATGTGATCGCCAGCCGCGCCGTCGGCCTGGTCGACCGTCTGCTGGCGGGGGAGACCCTCGCTTTTGCCTCGGACGCCGGCATGCCGAGTGTGTCCGATCCCGGCCAGGCGCTGGTCGAGGCGGCGCGTGAGGCCGATGTGCCCGTTGAAGTTATTCCCGGGCCCTCTGCTTGCGTCACGGCGCTCGTTTCGTCCGGCATTCCCTGCGAGCATTTTTTCTTCGAGGGCTTTTTGGGCCGAAAGCACGGCGACCGCGTGCGGCGTTTACAGCGCCTTGCCGTGGTGCCCGGCGCACTCATCTTCTACGAGTCTCCACATCGCATCGTGGCGACGCTCGAGGCCGTGGCGGAGGTCTTTCCCCAGCGTGAGGTTGCCGTCTGCCGCGAACTCACCAAACTGCACGAGGAGGT
>CAUDDU010000223.1 GCA_958448375.1 uncultured Collinsella sp. | reverse complement strand
CCGCTTCATCGAACGTCGGAGGCTCGCTGACGCCCATCTCGTTCATAAGGCCCTGCATTTCTTCCAGCGCGCTGCTGCCCGACTCCTCGCCGCGCGGCACCAGACGGTAACAAGCCAGCGCAAGGTCGAGCTGATCGCAATTCCAATAGGCAAACGCCAGGCGATAGAACAGGTAGCCGATTGCAGAACGATCGCTGGCAATACGTAGGCCGTGGCGCGCCACCTCGATAATCTCGTCAAAGCGCTCCAGACGCGCAAGCACGTTGATGAGCGCAAAGTGCGATTGCATGGACGAGCGCGCCAGATCGTAAAGATGGCGCACCTCGGGCAGCGCTCGTTCAAAGTCCTCTTGCTCGGCGTAAAAGCTGCAGATCTCGTGCTGGGCAAAGTACAGCGCATCGGGCGCACGAAGGATTCGCACAGAGCGGTCTTCTTCCAACACCGGTAGCACCATGCGCACCAGCTGGTTATCGCAAAACTGCGTTTGAACCGGACCTGTCGCCAAAAGCTCGGCGACGGCGCACTTAGCCTCCAACTCCTCGACAAGACGGGAAAAGCCTTCAAAAGCACCTGTACGGTCGACTTTTGCCTGCTCGCGCAATTCAACAACACGGGCCACGTATGGGTCATCGTCCTCTTCCATGACCTCCAACTCGTCAGCCTTATCGGCGAGCAGCAGATCGCGCAGCGCCGGCGGCAGTGTGCGATGGTCATCACGCGGACGAGCATGAACCTCCGCAGGCTCAATCGTCTCCGGAGCGGTTGACTCATACGCCTCAAGCACACGCTTGCACGGCATATCGTCCATGTCCATGCTCTCAAGATCCTTGGCGACAGGCACGCAATCGGCCAGATAGGCCGCGCGCCCAAAGAAATACGTTGCGACAACGCGCTCGCCCTGCTCACTGTCGGGAGCAGCAATCTGCACATAGCAGCGCGTGATGCAGGTGCCCGCGGCAAAACACGCTGCCGCAAGCGTGAGTGCCACGCGCGCATCGTGCTCCGCGGCCCAGATCGCGCGCGTGTCCTCGTCCAGCTCGCGCCAGGCGTCATCTTGAGCGTCGTATTCACGTTGCGGCATGGCATCAACGACAGACTGCCCAAACCGAACGAGCATAATCCCCTCGGCAACGTTTACTCGATAGGTATAGTCGAGCCGCGTGACCACGTTGAGCGCCTCAACGATTCGCGCAAAACGGGTGCGCACGTCCCACTCGCCGCCCGGCTGGCAAGCCACCGTACCCGGTTTGCCCCACGGGTTATCGCTCGAGGCCGTATCGAGCAGTCGGGGAACATCGTTGGTCGTCTTGGCGATATGCCACGCATCAAAGAGCGCGCAGCCCTCAAGGCTCGGCGAGGATGCCGCAGGGGCCAATCCGGCCCCGATGCGCTCGAGGATGCCGGAGAGGCGGTTGAGACGGCACTCGATGGCAAGCAGCATGTCAATCTCGTCCTGGTCCAGCAAGCTACGATCAAAATTGAGATAAAACAGCTTTGACCGGTCGATGCGCGCCAGGCTCATTTCGGACTTGGCGGCAATGGTGCGCAGACGGGGCAAGTCAATTTCGCTCATAAGGGTGGCGGCATAGCGCTCGATACCGCTCGGATTCTCGGCATGGTCAACGCGGTAAAGCAGCGTCTCGATAGCATCGGGGAGCGGTGACGTGTTAAAGCCCAAAAACACCTCGACCGGCTCGGGCAACTTTACGAGCTTGATCTTGTCGACAACGTTTTGCATGTCCGCATCGAGACCGTCGACGCCCGCCGTGTTCGCAATAGCGCTTTCGGAGTTGGCAAATATCACGTAGCGCAGGAACATCGACGCCATGAACTCGCCGTAAGGAAGGGAGCGGGCCGAATTCCATGTCTCGTGATCGGACTGCTCGCGCATGGGGCCTTCGGGAGAGCCGATGACTCGCGCCCGGGAGCGCATCGTCCCATCGGTACCCCTGACTGCAATCTCACCGATGTTGGAATCGGACTCGTCAAGAATCAGCTGCATGTCGGGATCGTCGGGCAGCGATACTTCGTTAACGGGACGGTCCACCTTATAGGCCTCACCCGAAACGCTCACGTAGCCCAAAAGCGACACATGGCTTTTGCCGACAAATTCGACGACATAGCATGATTCATGCGGGTCCTCGCCAAAGAGTTTCCAGACCACGCCATATGAGCGCCCCGCAGGCTGCTCGGGCATCGCCGGAAAGCGCTTCTTGGGATCGAGAAACCTGAGCTTGTATGTCGGACGCTCTGCCACGAAGTATCACCCTGATCGGTCGCTTGAAGAAGGAGTGGTCACGGATGGGCCGCGACACCTACTCGAAATCTTACACGAGTCGACAGGAAATAGTCCGCTTTACGCCCGCGCCTCGACCGAGGTTCGAATCCATGCGGTGCTTACGTAAAAGAAAAGCCCCCGTTGCCGGGAGCTTCAATCTCAAATGGTGCGGCGTATAGGATTCCGCGCATCCGCTGCGCGGATCCGCACCGGCTTCGCCCGCCTGCCGGCGTGCTCGCCCGCTCGCTAAAAACGCCCCGCGTTTTCTTGGCGCTCGCGCCTCGACCGAGGTTCGAATCCATGCAGCGACGGCGTAAAAGAAAAGCCCC
>CAUDDU010000222.1 GCA_958448375.1 uncultured Collinsella sp. | reverse complement strand
AGCCCGCAGGAGACCGATGTTGCCCTGAGCGGGTATGATGGGCAGAATGTGCGTGTCGAGGATCTGCTCGGCGCGGCGCTTAAGCGACTCGGAATGGATGCGTGATGTGGGAAGCCGATGACTCTCAGGACCTGTGGGCGACGCCCGGCAACTCGCCGGCGGCATCCATGGCGCACGGCGAGCGCATGGTGGGCTCGGAGCTGACGGCCGAGGACCTCGATGTCGACCGCACTTTGCGCCCCCAGCGCCTGGACGACTACTGTGGCCAGGAGCACATCAAACAGAGTCTGCGCGTATTGATCGAAGCGGCGCAGAGCCGTGGCGAGACGCTCGACCACGTGATCTTCTCGGGTCCTCCGGGCCTGGGCAAGACCACGCTGGCCACCGTTATCGCCAACGAGCTGGGCGCTCAGATCAAGACCACGAGTGGCCCTGCCATCGCGCGCACGGGCGACCTGGCGGCCATCCTTACTAACTTGCAGCCGGGTGATGTGCTGTTTATCGACGAGATCCACCGTCTCAACCGTTCGGTCGAGGAAGTCCTGTACCCCGCGATGGAGGACTTTGCCCTCGATATCGTGATCGGCAAGGGTCCGGCGGCGCGCTCGATTCGCCTGGATATCCCCAAGTTTACGCTGGTAGCGGCAACGACCCGCTCAGGCATGTTGACCGGCCCGTTGCGCGACCGCTTTGGCATTTCATATCGCCTGGATTACTACACGGTCGAGGAGCTCGCGCAGATTGTGACGCGCTCGGCGACTATCCTGGGCGTGACGATCGACCATCCCAGTGCACTCGAGATCGGCTCGCGTTCGCGCGGCACGCCGCGTCTTGCCAACCGCCTGCTCAAGCGCGTGCGCGATTACGCACAGGTGCGCGGCAACGGCCCTATTGAGCTCGATATCTGCCGCCAGGCGCTCGAGTTCTTCGAGATCGATGAGCTCGGTCTGGACTGGATGGATATTCGCATTTTGGAGACGCTTGCCAAGACGTTCTCCGGTCGTGCCGTGGGACTTACGACCCTTGCCAGCGCGGTGGGCGAGGACCCGGGCACGCTCGAGGATGTCTATGAGCCCTATTTGCTGCAGTGCGGGTTGATGATTCGCACGCCTCAGGGTCGTCAGGCAACGCTTCGCACCTTTGAGCACTTGGGCATCGAGCCAGCCGTTTAGAGACGGGTTTGTTTTGGCTAGTCTGTAGGCTATCGCTGAGCATTGGATAAACATATCGCCATTCATCGGTTACGGGTGTTTTACTATTGCGCGCCCGTGCTATGCTGAATTGGTCTTTTTCTCATTCGGTAACGAAAGGACCGCCCATGCCTACTGACATCGAAATCGCACGTTCTGTCACGCCGCTGCCCATTACCGAGGTGGCCAAGAACGCCGGCGTCGACGTTAAGCACCTTATTCCGTACGGCTTCGACAAGGCTAAGGTCGACTATTCACTACTCAACGAGCCGACCGATCACCAGGCCAAGCTCGTCCTCGTGACCGCTATCAACCCAACGCCTGCGGGCGAGGGCAAGACCACCACGACCATCGGCCTGGCCGACGGCCTGCGTCGTCGCGGCGTCAAGAGTGCCGTTGCCCTGCGCGAGCCTTCGCTCGGCCCCGTCTTTGGCGTTAAGGGCGGTGCTGCCGGCGGCGGCTGGGCTCAGGTCATCCCCATGGAGGATATCAACCTGCACTTTACCGGCGACTTCCACGCTATCGGTGCTGCCAATAACCTGCTGGCCGCAATGCTCGACAACCATATTCAGCAGGGCAATCAGCTCGGTATTGACGTTAAGCGCATCACTTGGAAGCGCGTCGTCGATATGAACGACCGTCAGCTGCGCCACGTTATCGACGGCATTGGCGGTAAGGCCCAGGGCGTGCCACGCGAGGACGGCTTCGATATCACCGTCGCCTCCGAGGTCATGGCAATCCTGTGCCTGTCTACGAGCATCAGCGACCTCAAGGAACGCTTGGGTGAGATCGTCGTCGGCTACAGCTTTGCCGGCGAGCCCGTCCGTGCCCGCGACCTTAAGGCCCAGGGTGCCATGGCCGCGTTGCTTAAGGACGCGCTCAAGCCCAACCTGGTGCAAACGCTCGAGGGCACGCCCGCGTTTGTCCACGGCGGTCCCTTCGCCAACATTGCCCACGGCTGCAACTCTATCATGGCCACGCGTATGGCGATGCGCTTTGGCGATGTCGCCATTACCGAGGCCGGCTTCGGTGCCGACTTGGGTGCCGAGAAGTTCCTCGACATCAAGTGCCGTATGACGGGCGTTCGCCCCAGCGCTGTCGTAATCGTCGCGACCGCTCGTGCGCTTAAGTACAACGGCGGTGTCGCCAAGGCCGACCTCAACGAGGAGAACCTCGAGGCCCTCAAGGCCGGCATGCCCAACCTGCTGCGCCACGTCGATAACATCCAGAATGTCTACGGTCTGCCCTGCGTGGTTGCCATCAACCGCTTCCCGACGGACACCGAGGCCGAGCTCGAGCTCATCGAGTCCGAGTGCCAGAAGCTCGGCGTCAACGTTAAGCTTTCCGAGGTCTGGGCCAAGGGCGGCGAGGGCGCGCTCGAGCTGGCCGATGAGGTCATGCGTCTGATTGAGCAGCC
>CAUDDU010000221.1 GCA_958448375.1 uncultured Collinsella sp. | reverse complement strand
GTCTTTGAACGCGATTGTCGCATAGGACTCGGAAGCGGCGACGCGAGTCACATTTCTTTTGGAGGATTACCTACCATGGCAAAGAACATTACGTTCAACACCGATGCCCGCGCTAAGCTTGCCAAGGGCGTCAACACTCTGGCCGACGCCGTTACCGTCACCATGGGCCCCAAGGGTCGCTACGTTGCGCTGCAGCGCACGTTCGGTGCTCCGACCATCACCAACGATGGCGTTTCTGTCGCCAAGGAGATTGAGCTCGAGGACAACATCGAGAACATGGGTGCCCAGCTGGTGAAGGAGGTCGCCACCAAGACCAACGACACCGTGGGTGACGGCACCACCACCGCAACTCTGCTCGCTCAGGCCATCGTCAACGACGGCCTGCGCAACGTCGCCGCTGGCGCCAACCCGCTGGCCATTCGTCGCGGCATCGACAAGGCCGTTAACGCCGCCGTCGCCGAGATGAAGAAGCAGGCCAAGCCGGTCGAGACCAAGGAGCAGATCGCTTCCGTCGGTACCATCTCCGCCGGTGACCCCGAGGTCGGCGAGAAGATCGCCGAGGCTATGGAGGTCGTGGGCAAGGACGGCGTCATCACCGTCGAGGATTCCCAGACGTTCGACATCACCATCGACACCGTTGAGGGCATGCAGTTCGACAAGGGCTATGTCTCCGCTTACTTCGTCACGGACAACGACCGCATGGAGGCCGTGATGAAGGATCCGTACATCCTCATCACCGACCAGAAGATCTCCAGCGTTCAGGACATTATGCCCGTTCTCGAGGCTGTCCAGCGCGCTGGCCGTGGCCTGCTCATCATCGCTGAGGACATCGACGGCGAGGCTTTGCCTACCCTGGTCCTCAACAAGATCCGTGGCGCCCTCAACGTCTGCGCCGTCAAGGCCCCGGGCTACGGCGATCGCCGCAAGCGCATCCTCGAGGACATCGCCGTCCTCACCGGTGGCCAGGCTGCCCTGGACGAGCTGGGCGTGAAGGTCGCTGACATCACCGCCGATATGCTCGGTACCGCTAAGTCCGTCACCATCTCCAAGGACAACACCGTCGTCGTCGGCGGCGCTGGCTCCAAGGAGGCCATCGACGCTCGTATCGCTCAGATCAAGGGTGAGATGGAGAACACCACCTCTGACTTCGACCGTGAGAAGCTCCAGGAGCGCCTGGCCAAGCTCTCCGGTGGCGTTGCCGTCATCAAGGTCGGCGCTGCTACCGAGTCCGAGCTCAAGGAGATCAAGCATCGCGTCGAGGACGCCCTGCAGGCTACCCGCGCTGCTGTCGAGGAGGGTATCGTCGCCGGTGGCGGCGTCGCCTTCATGGACGCTGCTCCTGCGCTCGATGCTGTCGAGATTGACGATCCCGAGGAGAAGATCGGTGTCGACATCGTCAAGAAGGCTCTGACCGCTCCGGTCGCTACCATCGCCAAGAACGCTGGCTTTGAGGGTGCTGTCGTGGTCGACAAGGTTGCCGAGCTGCCCGCCGGCCAGGGTCTCAACTCTGCCAACGGCGAGTGGGGCGACATGATCGAGATGGGCGTCCTCGACCCCGTCAAGGTCAGCCGCGTCACCCTGCAGAACGCTGCTTCTGTTGCCAGCCTGATTCTCATCACCGAGGCCACCGTCTCCGATGTGCCCAAGAACACTCAGCTTGAGGACGCTATCGCTGCTGCTACCGCTGGTCAGCAGGGCGGCGGTATGTACTAAGGCCGACAAGGTCTAGAACTCCCACCGGGAATCCGGGGGCGTGGCGGGGTTTCTCTCCGGAACGTCCTCGGACATGCAAAGAGGCTCCGCATCGCGCTTCGCGCTGCGGAGCCTCTTTGCGTCCTGACGCTCCTATTTGGCAAGGTGTTTTTTAGAATCCATTTTGCGCTCGGCCTCGAAGGCTTGCCTGTCCCAATCGAGCGGAAGTCCGGCCTCGACCCATGCCTCGTAGGCCCTCCTTATGGGCTTGAGCTCCCTTTGGCCCCTCTCCAGCATCGAGATGTACTTCTCGCTGGTTCCCAATATGGACGCCGCCCTCACCTGGCTGACCCTCGCCGCGCGCCTGGCCGCCACGAGCCCCGAGGCGTCCTCGGGCCTCCTGACCTCGTGCGGGCGCATCAGCGCCCGGTACGCCTCCCTGGCCACGTAGCGCTTGAGGCACCTCATGACCTCCCTGTCGCTCTTCCCCCGCGCCCTGGCCCTCTCGGCGTACTCGGCGGTCTCGGGGTCGCGCATGACCCTCTGCCTCGCGATCTCGTGCAGAGCGCTGTTCGCCTGCCGGTCGCCGCCCCTGTTGAGCCTGTGCCTCACGGTCTTGCCGCTCGAGGCGGGGATTGGGCAGGCCCCGCATATCGCCGCGAACGACGCCTCGGAGCGCAGCCTGCCCGGGTTGTCCCCGGCCGCGACCGCGAGCTTGGCCGCGCTCACGGGCCCGCACCCGTACATCGCCAGCAGCGCGGGGCAGTTCTCCTCCAGGGACGCCTCGATCGCGAGCTCCATGTCGAGCGCCGCGTCGCGCGCCGCCGCCCACAGGTCCGCCAGCGCGCCGAGCGCGGCGCCCAGCGCGCCCTCGGCGCGCACGGCCTCCACGAATGCCTCGCGGCCGCGCCCGCCTT
>CAUDDU010000220.1 GCA_958448375.1 uncultured Collinsella sp. | reverse complement strand
CGTGTAGTACAGCACGTCGCAGGCCTCCTGGGGAACGTCTTCCTCGGTCTCCACAAACTTACGCGTGAGCTCGTAGAAGACCACCTGGTCGGGCGTATGGCCCAGGCAGGGGTCGGCGACGCCCTCGGCAGCCTCGTCGCTTGCGCGCGAGGCATCGCCAAAAGAGCCGCCGAGCATGCCGGGACCCGCAAAGTAACCAGAGCGGTCCGTGAGCTCCATCTAGCGACCTCCGGCCAGCACCAGATCCTGCAGCGCCGAGTAGACCTCAACGCGGCGAGGATCGTCCTGCTTGTCGATGAGCAGCGCCATGGCACCGCGGATATCGCCCTTGGGCGCACCCTCTAGCGTATCCATAAACTCATTGGCCAGGTCGCGGCCGTAACGGTAGCCGCTCATGGCGCGAGCCTCGCGCTCGATGGCAACGCGCAGCTTGTACGGCACGCCGGGGTGCAGGATATCGGCCTGCTCGCCGGCGGCCTCCACCGTGGTCTCGGCATGGAGCTTTTGGTCCAGCAGACCGAGCGCCATGGCAAAGCCGTAGATGGTCTGCGCGGGGCTGGGCGGGCAGCCGGGGATGTAGACGTCGACCGGCAGAATCTTGTCCGTGCCGCCCCAGACGCAGTAGTTGTCGTAGAAGATGCCGCCGGTGCAGCCGCATGCGCCATAGGACACCACGATCTTGGGATCGGGTGCGGCCTCAAAGGCGCGCAGGGCCGGCATGCGCATAGCACGCGTCACGGCGCCGGTGTACAGCAGCACATCGGCGTGACGGGGCGAGGGCACGACCTTGATGCCAAAACGCTCGACGTCGAAGACGGGCGTGATGGAACCAAAAATCTCGATCTCGCAGCCGTTGCAGCCGCCGCAGTCGACACGGTAGACGTACACCGAGCGCTTGATCTTCTTAAGAAGGGTCGCCTTGGCCTTCTCGATGCTCTCGTCGAGCTCGATCTTGGTCGGGCGGTACTGAAGCCGCTCGGGCAAAAGCGTGGGTTCGGCCATGGTTACTCCTCCTTCGTATCAAAATCCATGATGATGCCCTCGACCGGCGCCGGACCGGCGGGAATCTCGGGCGCATCGGGGTTGAGCTCGCGGTCGATATACTCCGGGTTCACGCCGTGGCCACCCAGATACTCCATGCCGGGGCCCTGGGGCTCGCCGGACGCAAGCGTCTCGTTGGCAGCCATGCCGGCAGCGTTGCCGGTCTTTACGGCCGAGGCGGCGCGTAGGGCGTCAAGCTCGCGCTTGCACTCCTGGCACATACCGACGGTACGGGCGGCCTGGATGGCCTCCATGCCGCCGGCCTTTTGCAGCAGGCGCTTAGCGTAGTCGATCTCCTTGTGCGGGGCAAACGGCTTGCCGCAACGCGAGCAGTGCTCGAGCGTATAGACGCTCTTGCTGGTGAGGTCGTCCTTACTCATGACGGCCAGCTCAAACTCCTCGGTGAGCTTGATGGCCTCCATGGGGCAGGCCTCCTCACAGCGGCCGCAAAAGATGCAGCGGCCGTAGTCGATCGACCAGGTGATGGTATCGGCCGCAAGGTCGGTGTCCATGCGAATGGCATCGGCCGGGCACGCCACGCCGCAGGCACCGCAGGCGATGCAGAGCTCGGCATTGTGCTCGGGCTTGCCGCGCATGTCCTTGTTGGTGGGGAACGGCGCAAACGGGTACTTGACCGTCGCGTCGCCGGCCTTGGCGTTAACCTTCCAAAGCTTCAGCATATTAGAGCGCCTCCTCATCGAGCGGAGCGGCCATGGTGCCCTCGCCCGCAAGCGGCGACTTGTCGCGCCAGACGTTCTCGAACTGCTCCTTGTCGAGCACGTGGTCGCGCTTGGCGGCGACATCGGTCACCGTCACGCGGTCGGTGCAGGAGTAGCACGGGTCGAGCGAGCCGACGATCAGCGCCGCGTCGCCCACGGTGTTGCCGCGGAACATGTAGCGCAGGACCGGCCAGTTGCTGTACGTGGCGGCCTTGGCGCGCCAGCGGTAGCACTTCTGGTTGTTGCCGAGCATGGCCCAGTGCACGTCCTCGCCGCGCGGCGCCTCGGTGGCGCCGATGGCGTACTTGTGCGGGGTGTACTCCCAATCCGTGGTGAGGATGGGGCCCGACGGGCAGTTCTCGAGCATGGTCTCGATCATGTCGATCGAATCGTAGACCTCCTGGATGCGAACGGCGGTACGGCCGAAGGCATCGCAGGTGTCGGCCGTGGCGGCGTGCATCTTTTGAACGTCCGGATCGGCGTAGCCGTCGAAGGGATGGTCAAAACGCACGTCGCGGGCATAGCCCGAGCCACGCATGAGCGGACCGACCGGCGAGAAGTCGCGTGCGATCTTGCGGTCCAAGATGCCGATGCCACTCGTACGCTCAATAAAGTTGGGCGTGGAGAGCAAGACGTCGACGAGCTCCTGAACCTCGGAGCGCAGCTGGTGGATGGTCGTGAGCGTGGAGAGCTTCTGCTCGGCCAAAATGTCGCGACGCACGCCGCCGATCACGTTGAGGCCGTAGGTCTTGCGGTGACCGGAGAGCTTCTCGGCCAGGTCCATGGACTTCTCGCGGACGCGGAAGAACTGCTGGAAGCCGGAGTCGAAGCCTGTGTAGTGCGACGCCAGGCCG
>CAUDDU010000219.1 GCA_958448375.1 uncultured Collinsella sp. | reverse complement strand
GGTGCTTGCAGACCACACTCATGTAGATCATGCCGAGCACGGCCGCGGTGACAGAACCGGCAAGGATGGCGGCCTTGGCAGCCAGGACCTCAAACTGGGCCGTCGGGAAGGCAAGGCCGCTGATGAGAATCGACATGGTAAAGCCGATGCCGCCCAGAATGCCCACGCCGGCAATCATGTGCCAGTTAACGTTATGCGGCAGCTCGCAGGCCTTGAGCTTGACCAAGGCGAACGTCATGCCAAAGATGCCGATCGGCTTGCCCAGCAGCATGCCAAAGTACACGCCGAGCGTCACCGGGTCGGTGAGCAGCGTGCTCATGTCCACGCCCACCAGGCGAACCTGTGCGTTCACGAACGCAAAGATCGGCAGGATCACAAAGTTGACTGGCGTGGAGATCAGACGCTCCATGCGGATGAGCGGTGGGGTCACGCGGTGCATGACGCGCTCGACCTTGGTGGTCGAGACGGTAAAGTCATGCTGGCCCAGGATGTGTGCCTCGTCGTCATAGCGGTCGTCGAGCAGCGGCAGGCACTCGCCCAGCCAGTCGGTCAGACTATCGAGCTTGACGCCGCACTTGGCCGGGATGGTAAAGGCCAAGATGACGCCAGCAAGCGTGGCATGTACGCCGCTCTTGAACATGCAGAACCACAGCAGCAGACCCAGTACCGAATACGGAGCGAGGCGGTAATGCTGCGTCTTGTTGAGCCACACGAGCGCGCAGGTCACAAGCGCGGCGGCGCCCAACCAAAACGGATTGGGGCTCTGACCGTAGAAGATGGCGATGGCGGCGATGGAGATGAGGTCGTCGGCGATGGCGAGCGTCGAGAAGAACACGCGCACGCCGTTGGGCACGCGATTGCCCAAAAGCGACAGCACGCCCAGCGCAAAGGCAATATCGGTTGCCATGGGAATGGCCCAGCCGTTGTGCGCGCCAGCATGGTTAAAGATCAGGTAGATGCAGGCGGGAACAACGACGCCGCCCACGGCCGCCAGCATGGGAAGCATGGCCTGGCGCGGGTTTTTGAGCTCGCCGACCGTCATCTCATACTTGAGCTCAATGCCCACCAGCAAAAAGAAGATCGCCATGAGAAAGTCGTTGACGAAAAGCTCAACGGTGAGACCGGCCGTAAGGTTGCCCAGACCCACATACAGCGGGGTCTCCAAAAAGTGATGGATGGCCTCGTAGGCATCGGTATTGGCGCAAATGACGGCGGCGATGGCGGCGAAGACCATGACGGCGGCGGAAATCGTGCCGTTCTCGGCGATGCGCTCCCAGATGTCGTGACGTTCAAAACGCTTGCGCTCACGAACGTTGAACAGCTGCTCAGTTGCTGCCATGGGCGGCTCCTTTCACGGGAAAGCTCCCGTCTTAAAAAAGCACGGCCCGCCCAAGTGGCGGCGCCGCGCTCTAACGTATTACGCTTGCATCTAGCCTACCCTGCACGACAAGCACGCAGGCGTGGTCGAAAAGCGGAACCACAGGTTGAACATTATTTGCTCAACGGCACGGGCACGCCTGTCCAAGAGACGACGCGGCGCCGTGCACAAAAAACGACCGGAGCGCGGGGTGTCCGCGATCCGGTCGTGGCGTTTGGTCAACTAAACCTAGCAGGCGGCCATGATGGGGGCAGCGACCTGCTTCTTACGGGAGAGGACGCCCGGCATCCAGACGCCGTCGTGCTCGTCGGCAATGCCCAGGCCCTTCTGAGCGGCCTCGGTCTCGCCCTCGAGCAGGACCTGCGAGCCCTCCTCCATGATGTCGGTGATGCACAGGACAATGCCGTCAGCGCCCTTCTCGGCGGCGTAGGCGCGCATGGCCTCGCGAATCTCGTCGATCATGCCGAGTGCGCGGGTCTTGTCGACAGTCTCGTACTGGCCGATGAGCAGCTTCTTGCCGGCGGGCTCGAACATTTTGATGTCGTTGCCGACCATCTCGGCTGCGGTGAAGGAGCCGGACGGACGGGTGAGGAAGACCTCCATGCCAAACTTAACCGGGTCGACGCCCACCTGCTCGCCGAGCTTGACGGCGACGGCGCGGTCGACATCGGTGGTAGTGGGGCTCTTGAGCATGAGCGTGTCGGTCATCATGGCCGAGAGCAGCAGCTTGGCCTGGACGTCGGAAAGCTCAACGCCGAGCACGCCGGCGAGCTTGGTGACGATGGTGCAGCTGGAACCCCAGGGCAGGCAGATGTAGTGCAGCGGGCCGGCGGTCTCGAAGTCGCCGATGCGGTGATGATCGACAACGCCAAAGACCGTGGCGTCCTTAAGGCCGGCGACGGACTGGGCGGACTCGTTGTGGTCGGTGAGGACGACGAGCTGACCGGCCTCGACGGACTCGATCACGCGAGGCTCGGCGATGCCGGCGTCGGCGAGCAGCTTGGCGGACTCTGCCGGAAGCTGACCAAGGGCGCAGGCCTCGTAGGTGTTGCCAGCATACTCAACCTGGTTGAGCAGCTGGGACAGGACGACGGCGCTCATGATGGCGTCGTTATCGGGGTTCTGGTGACCAAAGACAAGAACGTTTGCCATGGATATCCTCCACTTGATATGTGTACTTGGACGTAGCTATGGTAGCACGCCGATGCCGAGCCTTCGCAGACGGAAGGGCCACGGCATATTTTGGGGTAGG
>CAUDDU010000218.1 GCA_958448375.1 uncultured Collinsella sp. | reverse complement strand
GATGCGCTTTGATATGCCGCTCGCCGAGCTCATCTTGGACTTCTTCGATCAGCTCAAGAGCCGTACCAAGGGCTATGCCTCGCTCGACTACGAGTTCAACGAGTACCGTCCCTCCGAGCTCGTGAAGCTCGATATTTTGCTTTCGGGCGACGAAGTGGACGCGCTGTCGTTTATCGTGCACAAGGATAAGGCTTATGGCCTGGCCCGCGGCTTGTGCGACAAGCTTAAGGAGATCATCCCGCGTCAGCTGTTCGAGGTGCCCATCCAAGGTGCTATCGGCAACAAGATCATCGCCCGTTCCACCGTCAAGGCGCGTCGCAAGGACGTGCTTGCCAAGTGCTACGGCGGCGATATTTCGCGTAAACGCAAACTGCTCGAGAAGCAGAAAGAGGGCAAGAAGCGCATGAAGGCCATCGGCTCGGTCGAGGTCCCGCAGGAGGCCTTTATGGCGATCCTCAAGGTGGACGAGTAGGTCCATGGCGCTTTCTGAATACAGCAAGCGGCTGCTGGGTGCCTATGCCGAGCAGCCGTTCCTTATGGCTCCCATGGCGGGCGTGACCGACCCCGCCTACCGCATTATGTGCCGCCGCCGCGGTGCCAACCTTGCCTACAGCGAGATGGTGAGCGTGGCAGGCCTTGCCTATGCCAGCAACAAAACGTGGCGCCTGGTGCTGCCGGCCGACGAGGAGCAGCAGATTTGCGTGCAGCTCTTTGGCTCCAAACCTGATCAGTTTGCGAGCGCCGTCGCCGCCGTCGAGGAGCGCGTTGGCGATCGCCTGTCGCTCATCGATATCAATATGGCATGCCCCGCCCGCAAGGTCGTTACCAAGGGCGAGGGTTCGGCGCTCATGCGCACGCCCGACCTGGCGGAGAAGATCGTCGAGGCCACGGTGGGCGCGGCGCACGTGCCCGTGACCGTCAAGATCCGCAAGGGCTTTTATGCCGAGGACCGTAATGCCGCGACGTTTGCCCAGATGCTTGAGGGCGCAGGGGCTGCCGCAGTCGCCGTGCATGGTCGTTGCGCCACGCAGCTCTACACGGGCCAGGCTGATTGGTCGGTCGTCGATGAGGTTGCCGACGCTGTCGAGATTCCCGTGATTGGTTCGGGCGATGTGTTCTCGGCCGAGGACGCTGCTGAGCATCTGCACGGCTCGGGTGCCAGCGCGGTGTTTATCGCGCGCGGCATCTACGGCAATCCGTGGGTGTTCGGCGATGCCCGAGCCCTTGCACTCGATGGCACGCCGGTTCCTTCTCGCTCCTCGGTCGAGCGCCTGGAGGCTCTGCGCGAGCACCTGACGTTGACGCACGAGCTTCTGCCGCTCATGTCGCGCGCCCGCACGTACGCAAGCTGGTACTTAAAAGGCATGCCCCATGCCGCCGCCTGGCGCGCTCAGGTGGTGCGTTGCTCTACGTACGAGGAGTTCATGTCGCTGGTCGATGATATCGAGCGCGATGTGGTGGCCTGCGGGGCCGCGCTTGCCGCCGGTGAGTCGGTGCCCGCTCATCCGCTGGAGGCTTAAGGGTGGCCGTTACCGCGCTGTACGTGCACGTGCCGTTTTGCGCTCAAAAATGCCGCTATTGCGACTTTGACTCGCGCAGCTTTGCTCTGTGTGATTTGGATGCTGCGCTCGATTCCTATTTTGAGCAGCTGTATGCGCGCCTCGATTCCTTTGGCGACGCCGGGGCGCTTGCGCAGGTCCGCACGGTCTATATTGGCGGCGGCACGCCGTCACTGGCTGGGGAGCGCCTGGTGAAACTTGCCCGTCGTATCTCCATGTGGTGCAAGCCCGTTGAATTTACTTGCGAAGGCAATCCTGAGTCGCTGACCGCCGAGCTCGCCACCGCGCTTGCCGAGGCGGGTGTCACGCGCATCTCTTTGGGCGTGCAAACCCTCGACAATACCGAGCTGGCTGCTATTGGCCGCATTCACGATGCTAATCGGGCACTTGCGGCTATCGCGACGGTGAAGGACGCTGGCCTCGATGTGTCGTGCGACCTGATGTGCGGCCTTCCCGGGCAGACGGCCGCAAGCTGGCGGAGCACGCTCGATGGCGTGTTGGCGGCGGCACCGCATCATGTATCGGTGTACCCGCTCACGCTCGAGGAGGGCACACCACTCTATCGCATGGCATGCCGCGACGAGTCGCTCGAGCCCGATGAGGATTTTCAGGCTGCGTGCATGGAAACGGCGCGTGAGCGTCTGGGTGCGGCCGGCTATCACCCGTATGAGGTTGCGAGCTACGCGCTCGACGGCCATGAGTGCGCCCATAACATTGCCTACTGGACCGGACGGGGCTACCTGGGCCTGGGTCGTTCTGCCGCGGGCATGCTCGACAACGAGGATTTCGACCGTCTTGCAGGTTTGTTCCCCGGCGTGTCTTCTCGAGGCGATGCGTATCGCGTGCGTCTGGTGCAACGTGACGATGACGCGACGGCGTTCGAGGCCGAATATCTGTCGCAGCGCGAGGCTGTCGCCGAAGACTTGATGCTCGCTTGTCGCATGACGCGCGGTGCCGCGTCCGACCTGTTGGTTCGCGCGGCTCGTGTCATCCCGGCCGATGAGCTGGCAGCTGCCTGTGATCGCGCGCTCGAATTGGGTCTTGCCACTTGGGTGCCCGAGACGCTCTGGGGT
>CAUDDU010000217.1 GCA_958448375.1 uncultured Collinsella sp. | reverse complement strand
CAGCCCAGGTCTGATTGCCAAGCACCTTAAAGCGCGAACGCGAGCAAGAGTTCTCGATCACGCCGCACACGACAAAGTCGATCAGGCACTTAACAAGGAAGATGACCGCGCCCAGAACGGCGGCGACGCCCACGGTCGCAGGCTCGCCCCAGGGGATGAAGATCGCGCAGAACCAGGCGACGACCAGGACCTGTTTCATGGACATGGCAAGCTTGGCCATGGCGAGCGACGGGCCGGAAAGCTCGGCGAGCGGTCCTTCCTGAAGCTCTTGCTCGGCCTCGGCCTGATCAAACGGCAGCTTGCCGAGTTCCATGTAGCAGGCAATCGCAAAGGCGATGCCGGCGAGGATCACGGCGACCGGCGCGTCGACGGCGCCCGTCATGATGTGCTGACCCATGGTGGCGATGTCGGTGGAGCCGCACACCAGGGCGGCGGCAAACAGCGCCAGTAGCATGGACGGCTCGATGAGCACGCTCATGAGCAGCTCGCGAACGCCACCGATACCGGCGTAGGCGTTGGACGAATCCACGCCGCAGAGGGCGAAGAAGAAGCGGGCGAGCGCCAGGCTGTACATGATGGTGATGGCGTCACCAAAGACCGGGATGGGGCTTTGTGCCGTAAAGAGTGGCAGGCCCATCGCGAGCATAAAGGCGACGGCGAAGAACAGCGGCGGCATAATGCGCAGCGCAAAGCTCGCGTCCTCGCACTGGGACTCGGGGCGCGCAAAGAGCTTGGCCAGGTCGCGGTAGTCCTGCATGATGCTGGGGCCGCGACGGTTGTGCATCTTGGCGCGGATCACGCGGCCGAGACCGGAGAAGAACGGCGCGACGGCCATGACGACCACGCCCTGCAGAACGGCAAGTACGATGTTGTTCATGCTCTCCCCTCCTTAACCCATTTGCACGGCGAGCACGAGGAACACCACGAGTGCCGCGACGATGTAGCAGATATAGATGCTGTAGTTGCCGCCCTCGAGCTTAGTCGCGAGGTCGGCGAGCTTCTCGACACCCTTATGCGGGGCATCGACGAGAACCTTGTCGGGTACGGGCTCCACAGCCTCGGCCACACCGGTGAGCTTCTGGAAGAAGTGCGCGATGGACCAGCAGACGGCCGTGCAACGGTCACGCAGCGTGTAGAGCGGCTGCATAAACCAGGACACCTCGGAGGCAAAGGTCGTGGCCACGACGGGCATATGCTCGTTGGGAGCATAGCCGCATGCCCACGGCTGGGACTTCTGCACCTTGCCGACGGTCTTGAGCTTGCGATAACCGCAGGCAAGGCCGACGAGCACCACGAGCGCAATGGCGATCGCGGGCGTGGAGGTGGCAGCGCCGGAGTACTGGTTCATGAGCTCCATGCCCTCGGCGGCAAACACGCCACCGTACGGATGCAGCACGGACGCGGCGACATCGACCAGCACGGGCGCGATCACGGGAGCGCCAATGCCCAGCACGACGCAGATGGCCGCGAGCAGGCCCTGCGCAAACACCATGGGGGCGGGAACCTCCTTGGCATTGGCCGCGGCCTCGGAGCGGGGTGCGGAGGCAAAGGAGACGCCATAGGCCTTGACAAAGCACGTGACAGCCAGCGCGCCGGTAATGGCAAGCGCGACGGCAGCGAACACGGCCACGATCATGACGGCCTTGTCGCCCTGCATGGCGGCATTAAAGAGCGACTGGTAGGTAAACCACTCGGACACAAAGCCGTTGAAGGGCGGGATAGCCGAAATGGCAAGCGCGCCAATGAGGAAGCAGATGGCCGTTGCCGGCATACGACGGAACAGGCCGCCCATCTTCTCCATATTGCGCGTACCCGTGGAGTACAGCAGCGCACCGGCGCCCAAGAACAGCTCGCCCTTAAACATCGCGTGGTTAAACGTGTGGTAGAGGGCGGCCATCAGAGCCAGGACGGCGATGCCGACCGAGTTGAGCGCCATGGCGGCCATGGAAGCGCCGACGCCGAGCAGAATGATGCCGATGTTCTCGACGGAGTGATAGGCCAGCAGGCGCTTGATGTCATGCTCCTGCAGGGCGAAGGCCACGCCGAGGACCGACGAGATCGCACCGAAGACCATGACCATAAGGCCCCACCAGACCTGAACGCCCGAGGCGGAGAGCAGGTCGAGACCAACCTTGAGGATGCCGAAGATACCGATCTTGATCATGCCGCCGGACATGAGGGCAGACACGTTGGACGGCGCCTCGGGATGTGCCTTGGGCAGCCAGCCGTGCAGCGGGATGATACCGGCCTTGGCGCCAAAGCCAAAGAAGGCGAGCACGAAGCACACGGATGCGACCGCGGGGCTAAACTGCGTGGCGCGGAAATCCGCAAAGGCAAACGAGCCACCGGCGAAGTTGGTCATGGTGAGGAAGCTCGCCATGATGAGCACAAAGCCCACATGCGCGATCACAAAGTAGAGCCAACCGCCGTGGATGGAGTTCTCGTTCTCCTCGATCACGACCAGGAAGTACGAGGTCAGCGACATGAGCTCAAAGGCGACCAAGAACCAAAACACGTTGTCGGCGGTGATGACGAGCATCATGGACGCCACGAAGGTGTTAAAGAAGAAGCCGGCGCGGCCCTTTTTGCCCGGGTACTCATCAAAGTAGTTGAGACCGTAGATCGAACCGGCAAACGCGAGCGCCGAGATGAGCGCCACGAACAGGCCGGCCAG
>CAUDDU010000216.1 GCA_958448375.1 uncultured Collinsella sp. | reverse complement strand
CGTGGGGCTGCTGGAGGATGCGGGTGTTTCGGCTGAGGTCGCGTCGCAAGAGGGCTGCCACATGGAGCACTGCCTGAGCGAGGAAAGCTTTGAGAAGCTACGGGCGATGCTGAGGCGAGACGAGATGACGGATCCAACATCGGGAGCCTAACGGATCCGCAGTAACGCGCCGTTCGCGCAAAGCGCGAACCAGCGACCGGGACGAGTGGTCCCACCAACTAAGCCCAACTCAGACAAGGAACCCCGCCAGCAAGCGATGCCCAAGAAGCGCCAGCGATGTTACCGCAGGCCGGGGCCGGGCTTGGTTTTGAACACATTCCGTAGTGCGAGGCCTGCCTTTCCGCTGCTCCGCAGGAGCAGGAAAGGCGGGCCTCATGCGCGAGGACGTTTTCAAAACCAAGCCCGGCCCCGGCCGGAAGGACCACAGACGCTACAGGTTCTTGACACCCATCGCGCGCATGGCGTTCAGGATGGCGATGATCGCCACGCCTACGTCGCCGAACACGGCAAGCCACATGTTGGCGATGCCCAGTGCCGCAAGCACCAGAATCAGCAACTTAATGCCCAGCGCAAAGATGATGTTCTGCCAAACAATCGTCATGGTCTTGCGCGCCACGCGGATCGCGCGGGAGATGTTGGACGGCTTGTCATCCATCAGCACGACGTCCGCCGCCTCAATTGCGGCGTCCGAGCCCATGGCGCCCATGGCGATGCCCACATCGGCACGGGTGAGCACGGGTGCGTCGTTGATGCCGTCGCCGACAAAGGCGAGCTTGCCCTTGCCGCTCTCGGCCGAAAGCAGCGCCTCGACGCGCTCGACCTTGTCGCCCGGCAGCAGTTGCGCATGGAACTCATCGAGACCGAGCTGCTTGGCCACCGCAGCCGCCACTTCTTCGCGGTCGCCCGTGAGCATAACGGTGTGCTTGACGCCGGCGGCGTGCAGGTCGCGGATCGTCTGTTCGGCATCGGCCTTGACGGTGTCGGCAATTACAATGTGGCCGGCATAGATGCCATCGACCAGCACGTGAAGGATCGTACCGACGACCTCGCAATCGGGCGCTTCGACTCCGGTCGCGGCGAGCATTTTTGCGTTGCCAACGACGACGTGCTTGCCGTCGATGGTTGCCGTCACGCCATGGCCCGCGTCGTTGGTGGAGTCGCTTACGCGCTTGGGGTCGACCTCGCCATGGTAGGCGGCGCGCACGGACTGCGCGATGGGGTGATCGGAGAACGACTCCGCAAGGGCTGCGACCTCGAGCAACGACTGCTCGGTATAGCCAGACTCGGGGTGCACCGCCACGACCGAAAACGTGCCGTTGGTGAGCGTGCCGGTCTTGTCGAAGACGACGGTGTCCACGTCGGCGAGCGTTTCGAGGTAGTTAGAACCCTTGATGAGAACGCCTAGCTTGGATGCGCCGCCGATGCCGCCAAAGAAGCTGAGCGGCACGCTGATCACGAGCGCGCACGGGCAGCTGACGACCAGGAAGGTCAGGCCGCGCAGGATCCAGTCGGACCAGGCGCCGGTGACCAAGCCGCCGCCGAGCGCGAGTACCGCGGCAGCGCCGGTGACGGCGGGCGTGTAGACGCGGGCGAAGCGCGTGATGAAGTTCTCGGTGCGCGCCTTCTTTTCGCTGGCGTTTTCTACGAGCTCCAGGACGCGCGCGACGGTGGACTCGCCAAATGGCTTGGTGGTGCGCACGTGGATGAGACCCGTCATGTTGATGCAGCCGCTGATGATATCGTCTCCGGTTTTGGCCGGGCGTGGGACTGACTCGCCCGTGAGCGCGGCGGTATCGAGCTGTGTCTCGCCTTCGACGATGACGCCGTCGATAGGCACGCGCTCGCCGGGCTTGACCACGATCACGGTGCCGACGGCGATGTCATCGGGAAAGACCTGCTCGAGCGTGCCGTCGGCTTGCTCGACGTTGGCGTAGTCGGGCGCGATGTCCATCATGGCGCTGATCGACTTGCGGCTCTTACCCACGGCGTATGCTTGGAACAGCTCGCCGACCTGGTAGAACAGCATGACGGCGGCACCTTCGGCCATGTGCGGGTCGGTGTCGGGGAAGAGCACCATGGCAAACGCGCCGATGGTCGCGACGGCCATGAGGAAGCTCTCGTCGAACGCCTTGCCGCGGCGGATGTTGTTGTATGCCTTTTGGAGCACGTCGTAGCCGGCAATCAAAAAAGGCACGAGGAACAGTGCGAAGCTGGCGTAGATGTCGCCCGGGGTGCCGAATGCGGCAGTGAGGGTGCCGAGCTCATCGAGGGCGTACACCACGGCAAAAATGCCCAGCGCTACCAGGATGCGGTTGCGCTTATGCTCGAGTGACTCTTTTTTCTTGCGCTTCTTCTTTTTCTTCTTGGGGTCGGCGGTGGCCATGACTCGTATCCTCCCATTTGAATGTATGAACACTCGCTCATATAATTTCGCGAGCAAAGGCCGCGGCAAGCGCGGCCTTGCGGGTTGGCGTAAACCTGGGCTAGAGAATGATCTCGCAGTCCGGCTCGGCGTCGGCGGTGAACTCCACAACGCGGTCGAGGACCTCGTCGAACTCGGCTTCATTGGCCTCGAGCGTCAGCTTCTGGGTCATAAAGTTGACCGAAACGGATTTGACGCCCTCGAGCTTGGCCAGCTCGTCCTGAAGCTCGCGCGCACAGTTGGCGCAGTCGATCTCATCGAGCT
>CAUDDU010000215.1 GCA_958448375.1 uncultured Collinsella sp. | reverse complement strand
CAAAGTAACGAGCATCGAGGTTGAGCTTCTCGTCGCTCACATAGCCGTTAAAGTAGGCCGCATCGTTGCCAAAGAGCTCGTTAAAGTCATCGATACTCATATAGATATTCATGTCCGACTTGGAGCCCCAGGCACAGTCCTTGCCCGCATACTCAAGGGAATAATTCTCGCCCTCATACTTGTCGCCGAGCGTGACCTTCTGGCCCTCGCTCCAGCCAAACTTGTCGAGCAGGCCGCCGCCAAAGACGACGTGTCCGTCGCCGACGTTGAGGCCTTTCCAATAGCACGAATCGGTTGAAATGCCGTAGACGGAAATCGTCTCCTCGCCATTTCCATCGCCGCGGTCGTATTGCAGCTGGTAAACGGCGTATTTCTCGGCCTGTGCGATTGCGCCCGCGCCGTTATCGGTCGTATTGACCGGGTGGATATCGTCGTTGTCAGTGTCGATCTTAGAGGCCTTGCCGATCAGGTCGATAGTCTCATCGCGGTCGCAGCCGAGAGCGTCGGCAAGGTCATCGAGGCGCGCATAAAGCGCATCCTTCTTGTCCTGGACCTTGGCAAGCGCATCCTGCACTGCGGTCAGGCTCTCGGCAGACGGAGATGCGGTCGCGGCATCGGCTGCCGCCTGCGCCGCATCGGCCGCGTCGTCAAGCTCGTCATCGGCATCCTGAGCGGCGGAAAGCAGCGCGCCGTCCACCGACTGCAAGCGCTCGAGTGCCGACCACTGCTCACGTTCCTCGGCGGTGCCCTCAAGCTCCAGCGGCGCCTTGAGCGTGTACTGGTACTCGGCGACCAGGCTCGTCTCGAGGTTATCCGCGTAGTGCGTCATCGTGGGCAGAATCGCCAGGCCAAAGAGCAGCAGCAGCGACGCAAACGCAATACCTACGAAGAGCGTGGCGAAGTTGCCCAGGTTGCGCAGGAAAATACGCAGGCGGAAGCGCGAAACAAAACCCACGCGCTCCGGCAGCTGCAGGCCGCGCTTGGTGCCAGATTTGCCGCTCGCCTCGTGACGAAGGAACTGCAACGGCGTCTTGTCCATCTTGCGAAGCAGGCCCACCAGCGTGATGAGAATGAGCGCAGCGGCGGGAACCACGGCGCACTTCACAAAGATCCCCCAGCTCCAGTACACCTGGAAGGGAGGCAGGCTGTACGAACCGTAATAGAGGCTGCGCATGGGCTCGGTAAAGAACACAACGCCGAGCGCGGTGCCCAAAAGCGCCGCGATCACGCCCACGGTAGCGGGAAGCGCAAGGTAGTGCAGGACGATCTCGCGTCGACGATAGCCGCTGGCGAGCAGCGTGCCGATGATGGCGCTCTCCTCCTCGATGGTGGCGTCGGTAAGGACCACAAAGACGAACGCCATGATCACGATGATGATGTCGAGCAGCGTCATCCACATCATGGAGTCGCCGTCTACGTCGTCGCGCGCATAGCCAATGCCCTGGTTGGAATCGGCATCGATCAGATCGTCCACGCGCGCATCGGCGTCGGTCAGCGCCTCGACCATATCCTGCTCCGCATCGATGCGATCCGCGGTGGGGAGGTCGCGATCGGCAAAGGTAAAGGAGTAGGTGTAGGCGGGCGCGCCGCCGGCATCCTCGAGCGCGGCAAAGCCGGCATCGGTGACCTCGGCCACGCCATAAGTGATGGTGTTCACCGTAAAGTCCGAATTGTTGAGGAACAGCGCCTGGCTATCGGGCTGGGTCATGATGCCGCAGATGGTGTAGGTGCGGCCCTCAAGCTCGACCTTATCGCCCACGGACAGGTTGTTATTGGTGGCGAAGACACGGTCGATCGCCACTTCATCGTCCGTTTTGGGCTCCTTGCCCTCACAGTAGGACGCGATATCGACCTTGGTGCGGTGCGCATAGGTGCGCAGCGTGCGCTTGGTGCCGTCGTCGCCAGCGGTCTTTTTGATGATGGCGTCGATGGAGAAATTCTTGTAGAGCGTGACGCCGCCGACGTCGCCGGCTGCATCCTCGGCGGCCTTGAGTTGATCGTCGGTAGCCTCGAAGGAGGTGGTCACGCGGCCGTCCTCAATCGTGTACGCATCGCGCATGTCATCGATAAGGCAACCGATAGAATGCGCTGCGAGCAAAAAGCCCGAGGTGAGAGCGATGCTTCCGCACATAAGAAGAAAGATGCCCAGGTACTTGCCGATATTGCGGCGCAGCTCGCGCGGGAGACGTTTTGCGAGAGGTGTCATGGCGCCGCCTACCAATCGAGCTCGGCGGCTGCGACGGGCGACTCGTTGAGCTCATCCTCGACGATGCGCCCGTCGCGCAGGCGCAGCACGCGATTGGCCATGCGGGCGATGGCGGCGTTGTGCGTGACGATGATGATGGTGCAGCCGTACTCGTGATTGACATCCTCCATGAGCTGCAGGATTTCCTTGGACGTCTTGTAGTCGAGCGCGCCCGTGGGCTCGTCGCACAGCAACAGACCCGGGTTCTTGACGAGCGCACGGCCGATGGCGCAGCGCTGCTGTTGGCCGCCCGAAACCTGACGCGGGAACTTGTTGCGGTGCTCGTAGAGGCCCAGCGAACGCAGCAGGTCGTCGACATTGAGCGGGTTTTTGGACAGGTGCGCCGTGACCTCAATGTTTTCCTTGATGGTGAGGTCGGGCACCAGGTTGTAGAACTGAAAGACAAAGCCCAGCTCGCGGCGGCGGTACTCACACAGGTCGGCGGGCT
>CAUDDU010000214.1 GCA_958448375.1 uncultured Collinsella sp. | reverse complement strand
ATTGGGACGGTTCGCCTTCTGCTTGTGGCTTTGCCTCATCGAAATCGAAGATCATGATGGCGCAGTTGGGGAGTTTTGTTGGGAGCTCGAAGCCCTCTGGGGCTGCGGCCTTGATAAATTGGCGGCTGGCGCTGCCGTGGCTTACTGCTAGAAGGGTTTCGATGCCCTCGGAGCCCATGATATTGGTAAGCGCATCCACCATACGTTCTTGCAGCGCCTGGCTTCCTTCTCCTCCGAAGGGGACCAGGTCCTCGCCCGGATCCCAGACGTCGGTGGGCAGCGCGCCGTGCGGGCCTTCTTCGAAGGAGCCGTAGCAGCGCTCGATAATGCCTTCGCAGGGCTCGGCTGCTGCGTCCGGGCCGAGGAGCTCGCATGCGACGAGACTTGCCGTGTCCATGGCTCGGCCTAAGGGTGATGAGACCACTTTGTCGGGGACGACGCCGTGGGCTTTGAGCCATGCGGCTGCCATCCCGGCTTGCTGACGGCCTAAGTCGGTGAGCGGTGAATCGCAGCGGCCCTGGACCAGCTTTTTGACGTTGAACTCCGTCTGACCGTGGCGGAGTAGATACAGCTTCTTCATGCTCTCCCCTTCTGCATAACCTGCTTTGCCGGCATAGCCTTACTCGTGGGTATGCCCTACGTAGTCTTCGTCGATCGTAATCTTGGCAATCGACTTGGGATATTCCGATTCGACCCGTTGTGTCAGCGCGTGCTTTACGTCTTCGGCACTCATCTGCAGATCCGAGGGACGCACGCAGTCAAAGATCACGTTGGTGTGCGTAGGACCCGGCACGCAGCGCAGGTCATGAATCGAGAGGCGGCTATCGATCTCCTGGGCCATGGCGTGAATGCGCAAGCGCATGCTCGCCAGCTTGGGGTCATCGGTCACGATGGGATCGTAGTGAAGCGTAACGATCATGCCGTCTTCGTCCCTAAACGACTGCTCGATGTTATCGAGCGTGTCGTGACTTTCCAACGGGCTGTCCTCGGCCGCCATCTCGGCATGCGCACTTGCAAACTTCCTGCCCGGGCCGTAGTCGTGAACCATCAAATCGTGAACGCCCAAAACGCCGGGATAGCTCATGATCTTGTCTCGAATGTGCTTGACCAGCTTAGGATCGGGCGACTGGCCCAAAAGCGGGCTCACCGTATCCTGGATGAGCTCAAAACCGCTCCAGCCAATATAGGCGCCAACGGCAAGGCCGACCCATGCGTCAAGATTGATGTGCGTCACCTGCGAAACAATTGCGCACGCCAACACGGCGCCTGTGGCAAGGACATCGTTCTTGGAATCCTGCGCGGTCGCATGCAGCGTCTCGGACTCAATGCGATCGCCGAGCTTTTGGTTGAGGGCCGCCATCCACAGCTTTACAACCATCGAAAGTGCCAGGACCGCCACCAGGGCAAGCGAGAACTCGACAGGCTCCGGGTTGACAATACGCTCCACCGAGGACTTCACCAGTTCGATGCCAATAAGCAGCACGAGCGCCGCCACGACCAAACCCGAGAGATACTCGTAGCGACCGTGGCCGTAAGGATGCTCGGGGTCGGCCGGCTTGCTCGCCAGCTTAAAGCCCAGCACGCTCACGATATTCGAGCTTGCATCGGACAGGTTGTTCATGGCATCCGCCACAATCGAAACCGATCCCGACAGCACGCCAATTACGCCCTTCGCAGCGCATAGTGCCACATTGGCGAGAATACACACCACGCCCGTCAACGTGCCCACGCGCGCACGGTCGCCCTGCGCACGCTTAACAATCCACTCGACCATCTACATCCGCCCCCACGGTACTACCTATATATCTATTGCTCAAACGGATTGTAGTGTAGCCACTTTGTCCCCCAGATACAAAAAAGGCCGCAACCCACACGGGCCACGGCCTTGGAATATGGCAAAGGAATCGTCCTTGTGTCGCACAGGTTTACGCGCTTACTTCGGCCACGCTCTTCGAGGTTTCGGGTGAATCGGCTCCGTCCCCCGTCGTCTGTCCCTTCGCCGGCACCACGCCAAAGCAGTAGCTCAGCGCCGCAGACACCGCAAATGCCACACCGCCGGCAGCGCAGCACCACAGCAGGTTCGAGATGCCGCCCGTGGCAAAGCCAATGACCATAAGGACATTCGTCATGCCGATGGTATAGGCCGTAACGTGGCCCACGGCCGCAACAAGGCCTCCGACGGCGCCGCCAATGGCCATGCACGTCAGGCACCTGCCATATTTAAAGCCGCAACCGTACAGCGCCGGCTCGCTTACGCCGCCAAGAACACCCGAGATTGAATAGCCCAGCATGAGCGCCTTCTCGTCCTTATCCGCAACGCGAAGCGACGCGCCAAAGGGCATGCCCCAAACGGCGAACGTTGCCATCGTCGCGGCGATCAGGATGCACGAATCCGTTCCCACACTCATAAACTGCGCATAGGCGAGCGATAGGACAACGTTGCTGACGCCGGCGATCTTTAGGAACTCCCAGCCCGCAGCAAGCCCCATGAGCGTGAGCAGCGACACGATGCCACCGGAATTGCCAAGCATAAACATAAGCTGGCCCAACAGCATGCCCAGATAGCTGCCCGCCGGCGCCGTAATACACAGCGAAACCGGAACCATGACAAGCATGGTCGCAAACGGAACGAACGAAAACGCCACGGCCTTAGGGATAACGCGCTTAAAGAAACACTCCACTCGCCATAGCACGGGCACCG
>CAUDDU010000213.1 GCA_958448375.1 uncultured Collinsella sp. | reverse complement strand
GGGATGCTCATGACGCCAAACTTCATGGCCAGGTCCTGGTTGTCGTCGACGTTGCACTTGGCCACAGCCAGCTTGCCGGCCAGTTCGTCGGCGACCTCGTCTACGATGGGCGAGAGCGAGCGGCAGGGGCCGCACCACGGGGCCCAAAAATCAACCAGTACGGGCAGGCTATCGTTGACGACAGCGTCGAAGTTCTCGGGGGTAATCTGCTTGATGTCAGCCATGGTGACCTCCATAATGCGACGCGGCTCGGCCGCGTAAAACTCAGTACGACCGTGCTTATACCCAGCGGCTCGTAAAGCAACCACTCGCGGGCGGCTCTTTTATATAATGGTGGGCACGCAAACGATTGGAGAGCGCATGCCCACGTCACAAAGCCAGAAAAAAGAAGCCATCGCTCAGGCGACCGAGCAGGAGCTCGCGTCGCTTGCGGATCGCGGCGTGCGTATCTCGGGCAACGCGTGCTCGCCGATTGTGCTGGTCAAAGGCGATTTGGATGAAGCCGAGTGCTCGGGCGGCGAACTGGCTGCCGGCGCGGATGGCGCCGCGTTGCGCAAGGCGCTCGGCGCCATTGGATATGCCCCCGAGGATTTTTGTGTGCTGGCAAGCGTCGCCGGCGCGGGCGATGGGACGGTCGCGGCGGGCGAGGCCCTGACGTGCGACCTGTTCCGCGAGGCGCTGGAGACCTTGGACCCCGAGGCGGTGCTGCTGCTGGACAACAGTGCGGCCGATGTCATGCGCGAGACCTATGCCGATATGCTTGTGGCAATTGATGATTTTGACACCGCCATGCTCAAGCCCGGCCTGGTCGCCCATGTGCAGGGGCGCCGCGTGCTTGCGCTCGACGGTTTTGAGGCGGCGCTCACCGACAAGGCCGCCAAGCAGCGCATGTGGGCCTACATTAAGCAGCTGACCCCGGCGGCTGCACCGCTGTAGCGAGGCTGGCGGCAGCCCCTACATTACGGCGCGCAGCTCAAACCGGTCGCCGTTAATGCGGAACTGGCAGTTGCCGTTCATACGCTCGACGGCAAGCTTAATGCTCTTGGTGCCAAAGCCGTGCCCAGTGTGCTGAGCCACGGGCATGCCGTCGACCATGTGCGGCGCACGGCCAAACGTGTTGGAAACCAGCAATAGAAGCTGGCCGTCTTCGTAGCGAAGGTCCAGGTCGACAAACCGCTTGCCTTCGGGGGCGGCGCTCGCTGCGGCGATGGCATTGTCCAGAGCGTTCGATACCACACTGAACAAATCGACATCGCCCACGTGGACGGTTTCGGGCACGGCGGCGCGCAGGTCGGCGGTGATGCCGTGCGCGTTGATGTCCGCGGAAAGCGACGAGAGCGCAATGTTGACCGTTTCGTTGGCGCAGTAGCGGCGCACGGCGGTGCGGTCGTTGGTCTCGCAGAGCGCGTTGATGCGCTCGAGCGCCTCATCGGTGTGACCCTCTTCGATCAGGGCAGCTAGACCGCGCAGGTAGTGGCGCATGTCGTGACGGAGAACCGAGAGCTCGCGTCCGGACTGGCGCCAGGCTTCGAGCTCTTTGATGGCCGCGCTGTCGCGGGTCGCGAGCATCCAGCGCTCGCGCTCGGCGATTTCCTTTGCCTCGTATTCGCGAAGGTAGACGGCAAGAAACATAAGGTAGAAGGCGCAGAGGGCGAACGCCAAAAACTCAACGGTTACCACCGAGCCCGAGTGGAAGAGCGTGGTATATACGTTGGTGGCGTAGTCGAAGATGTAGTAGACGAGTGGCAGGATGAGCAGAATCTCCAGCTCGGTGGGGCTTTTGACCGCCAGGCGGGGGCCAATGTCGCTTGCCCAATGCAACAAGACGGCAAAGACGCCGAGCGTGGTGATAACGCGCGCCGCGTAGTATGCGATTTGCGATTCGGTGGCGGCGAATGCGGCGATGCCCATCCAGTTGCTAAACTGGCAGCTCAGGTAGGCACTAGTAACGCCCAGGATGGCGAGCAGCGGACTCAGGCGATAGCGTACGCACAGGTAGACGACAAGCGGCAAATGCACGACGAGCGGATAGGCCTGTCGGGCAAACAGCTCGCCGCCGACGACATTGGCGAGGCCGAATGCGCATCCGGTTACGGCGCCGACCCCCACCAGTTCGAGCGAATGGCGGCCGTTGATCTCGACACCGCACAGCGCCGCCGAGGCAAAGACGCCAAAGAGCAGCGTCGTCGCATGGTGGATTGCCCAAAGTACCAGTTCTGCCGAGGAAAGCATCAGCGTCTCCCGCCCTCGAACCGCACCGCAAAGTAGGCGTCTTGGAATCCCTGCTTGCAGCTGCGCGCGAGCGGTATGCACGCGCCCGAGCGCATGACGATTTCCGTGCGGTTAAAGCGGTCGATGTTGCGCAGATTGACCTGGTAGCTGCGGTGGCACTTAAAGAAGGTCGCGTTTTGGGCCAGTCGGTCCTCGATGCTGCGGAACGGCTCGAGCGCCTCGATATCGCGGCCATCGCGCAGGTGGAAGACCACGTGCTTGTTGCGAGCCTCGGCATATTCGATATCGGATAGGCGCAGGGCATGGTAGCCAAAGGACGTCTTGATGACGTGTTCGTCGGTCACTGCCGGACGCAGGCTCGACAGCTCGTCGAGCAGTTGCGCCACGCGCTCGTAGGTCACGGGTTTGAGCAGGTAGTCGAAGGCGCGGACCTCGTAGGACTCAAGCGCGAACTCGGGCGATGAGGTCAGA
>CAUDDU010000212.1 GCA_958448375.1 uncultured Collinsella sp. | reverse complement strand
CCCATATGGGTATACTCTCGAGGATTCGACTCGATTCGCCCCCGCTGGGGCGTCAAAGGAGACTGCATATGCCCACCACCTCAACCGACCCGCGCGCCGCTGCCGCCGCGCTGCTGGTACCCGGCACCACCTGCCACGGCTTTGCCGTCGAGCGCTGTGAGACCGTGCCCGAGCTCGACTCGGACGCTTACGTGCTGCGCCACACCGCCTCGGGCGCTCGCCTGCTGTACCTGGCGTGCGACGACGAAAACAAGGCCTTTGCCATTGGCTTTAAGACGCCGCCGGCCGATTCCACCGGCGTGTTCCATATTCTTGAGCACTCGGTGCTGTGCGGATCGGCTAAGTTCCCCGTCAAGGAGCCGTTTGTCGACCTGATCAAGAGCTCCATGCAGACGTTTCTCAACGCCATGACCTACCCCGACAAGACCATCTACCCCGTTGCCACCACCAACGAGCAGGATCTGTACAACCTGATGGACGTGTACCTGGACGCGGTGTTCAACCCGGCCATCTATACCAAGCCGACCATTTTTGAGCAGGAGGGCTGGCACTACGAGCTGGACCTGCCGGAGAGCGTCGAGGGCGAGGGCGACGGCGGCTCCGCGAGCCTGCGCGAGGGCACGCTGCGCTATAACGGCGTGGTGTTCAACGAGATGAAGGGTGCGCTGTCCGACCCCATGAGTGTGCTGGACGACGCCGTCAACGCCGCGCTCTACCCCGACACCGCCTATGCACACGAGAGCGGTGGCGACCCGCGCGCGATTCCCGCGCTCACCTACGAGCAGTTCCTGGACACGCACGCGCGCCACTACAATCCTTCCAACTCTTATATAACGCTCTACGGCGACCTGGACGTGGACCGCGCCCTGGCCTTTTTGGACGAGCGCTATCTGTCGCAGCCGAGTGCCGCGAGCCGCCGCATGGACGCTGCCGTCGCCGCCGGCGAGGACCCGTCCACGATGGCGCCCAATCCGCTGGGCGTGCAGGCGCCCGTGACCTGCGAGTACAAGCGCGTCGAGATGGCCACCACACCCGAGAACGCCCTGGTGGGCCTGGGCCTGGTGCTGGGCAACGCGCTCGACCGCAAACGCACGATCGCGGCGGATATCCTGTTTGAAGCACTGCTGGGCTCCAACGAAGCGCCGGTTAAGAAGGCCATTCTGTCCGCCGATCTGGGCGGCAACGTGGTGAGCTACACGGCGGCCGAGAGCCTGCAGCCCTACGAGCTCATCATGCTGCAAAACGCGCAGCCCGGCGTGGCGCGCGAGCTGCGCCGCGTGTTCCAGGACGCCTGCCGCGACTTATGCGAACATGGCGTTCCGCGCGAGCGCCTGGAAGCCATCATCAGCAGCAACGAATACGACCTGCGCCAGCGCGACTACGGTATCGCCGACGGCGTGGCCATTGCGTGCGACGCGCTGAGCACGTGGCTCTACGATGACGACGCCGCGACGCTGGCGCTCAAGTACGGCCCGGTGTATGAGGAGCTGCGTAGCGAGCTGGACGGCAGCTATTTTGAGGACCTGCTGCGCGAGCTGGTGCTGCAGAACGATCACATGGCGCTGGTCGAGCTGGTGCCGGTGGACGCCGCCGAGGGTTCGGAGGGCGCCGAAGCTGCCGAGCTGGCTGCCGAGCGCGACGCCATGACCGATGCCGAGCTGGCCGACGTGGTCGAGCGCACGGCTGCGCTGCGCACCGCGCAGGAGGCGGAAGACACACCCGAGGCCAAGGCCACGCTGCCGCGCCTGCGCGTGTCCGACATTGGCGAGGCGCGCCCCGAGCCGCCGCTGATCGTGGACACGACCGCGCCCATCCCCTGCCTGCGCCACGGCATCCCCACCAACCGTCTGGCCTACGCCATGCAGTATTTCGACCTGAGCTGCGTCGCGTTTGAGGACCTGCCCTATGTGACGCTACTCTGCCGCCTGTTTAAGCAGCTGCCCACGCGCGAGCACTCGGCCGAGGAACTCGACAACTTGCTCGCTGGCAAGCTCGGCTTTTTGAGCTTTACGACCGAAGTCATGACGCAGCCCGAAGTGGACGGCGTGCGCCCCTACCTGCTGGTGAGCGCCGGCGCCCTGTCCGAGAAGATCGACGCGCTGGCGAGTCTGCCGCGCGAGGTATGGTCGAGCACGCTTTTGGCAGACGCCGACGCCGACCGCGTGCGCGACGTGCTCACGCAGATTCGCATTGGGCTTGAGCAGGGCTTTATCAACAACGGCCACTCGGCGGCGCTCGGTCGCGCGATGAGCTACAGCTCGCCTTCGGCCGTGGTGCGCGAGCAGCTCTCGGGCGTAGACTTCTACCTGTTCCTGCGCGATTTGCTCGACCACTTTGACGAGCGCCTGGACGGCCTGCGTGCCAAGCTTGCCGAGCTGGCAGGCCGCATCTTTGTGGCCGACGGCTGCCTGGCGAGCTTTACCGGCAGCGATGAGGACTTTACCGCGTACTGGGCCGCCGCGGGCGACTTGGGGCTGGGTGCGGGCGATGGTGCCGATACCGGCCGCGACGCTCTCGTGGTGCCGACGCCGCGCGACCGCCACGAGGCTTTCGTCATCCCCAGCGATATCTGCTTTGCGGCAAGCGCGTGCGACCCGCGTCGCCTGGGCATCGACGTGACGGGCGCCTGGGCCGTGGCTGCCAACGCGCTCTCCTACGATTACCTGTGGAACGAGATTCGCGTGAAGGGCGGTGCGTACGGCTGCGGATTCCGCGCAGCCGGCGAGCGCCAGACGG
>CAUDDU010000211.1 GCA_958448375.1 uncultured Collinsella sp. | reverse complement strand
GACCTCCCCGGGCACGGGAATCGTTCGCCCGGGAAGGCCGCGCTCAATGCACAGGGACTCGCAACCCATGGCGGCCGCCGTGGTGGGGAACGTGATGACAAGCGCCGGGCGCTTCTCCCTCATGGCAACTCCAACCAATACGCTACGGGCGCACGACGCGCACGGCCTGCTCCATCTTCTCCACGATCACGTACATGTTGGTGACCTCGCCCACTGCAAGTTGGTCTTTAATGCCATAGTGGTCGAGGCAGGTACCGCAGGTGAGAATCTCGACACCCTGCTCAGCCAGCCCCTTCAGGTCGTCGAGCACCGGTGAGCCCTCGACGGTGAGCTTGGCACCGCCGTTGTAGAACAGCATGGTCGCGGGCAGCTCCTCCTGCTGCGTCACGGCAAAGATAAACGCCTTCATGAGCTTGTGGCCCAGCTCGTCATCGCCACGGCCCATGCAGTCGGTGTAGACGGAAATGACGAGCTTGCCCTTGCCGGCGCTGGCGTCGCAGAAGGCAGCGCCATCCTGCTCAGGATCGGCCACGGCAACGGCGCCAGAGGTCGCCACGGTCACGTGCCACTCGGCGTCAGAAACCTTCTCGACCGAGGCCGTGCAGCCCTTCTCCTGCGCCATCTTGGAGATGTTCTTGACGGCGGTCTCGTTGTCGACCGAGGTCACCACGGCACCCTCGCCATCAAGCTGTTTGAGTGCCTTAAGTGTCTTGACGACGGGCAGCGGGCAGGCATCGCCCATGGCATTGACTTCAATTTTGGTAGACATAGCTTTTCCTTTCGAAAGAACCGTTCTAGAGAACGGTAAACAGTTACATAAACGTGCGGGCTAGCGGACAACGCGGACGGCAGGACCGCCCGGCTCCGCCTCGCACACGCGACCGACGACGGCGGCGATACGTCCCTCGGCATCCAGGCGGCGCGTAAGCTCATCCACGTCGGCAGCAGGCGCCGCGATGAGTAGGCCACCCGAGGTCTGCGGATCGTACAGCGCATCCAGCATGCCCGGCTCCAGGTCCTCGTCGGCAGCCACGCGCGGGCCAAAGAAGTCCTGGTTGCGGTAGGAGCCCGCGGGGATAATGCCCAGACGCGCCATGTCGAGCACCTGGTCAAAGAGCGGCACCGCCCCCGACGCGAGCTCGATTTGCACGCCCGAGCCCTCGGCCATCTCGCACGCGTGCCCGATCAGACCAAAGCCCGTAATGTCGGTGCAGCCGTGAAGCTCGAGTCCCTCGGCCAGGCGAATCGGCGCCTCGTTGAGGGTGCGCATAGAATCAAACATCCAGCTGGCCTCGTCCTGCTCGATGAGCTCGCCCTTAATGGCCGTGGTGATGATGCCCGAGCCGATCGCCTTGGTCAGCAGCAGAGCATCGCCCGCGCGCGCGCCGCTGTTGGCGAGCATACGGTCAAGCACGACAAAGCCGCTCACAGACAAGCCGTACTTGGGCTCGTCGTCGTTGATGGTGTGGCCGCCCGCGATGGCGCAGCCAGCCTCGACGCACTTGTCGGCGCCACCCGCCAAAATCTGCCCGGCAACCTCAACGCCCAGGCAACTGGGTATGCAGAGCAGGTTCATGGCATGGCTCGGCCGCCCGCCCATGGCATAGATGTCCGACAGCGAGTTGGCCGCGGCAATCTGGCCAAACAGGAACGGGTCGTCGACCATTGGCGGGAAGAAGTCGATAGACTGCACGAGGCCTCAGTTATCGCCAACGCGGAAGACGCTCGCATCGTCGGAGGTATCGAACCCCACGAGCAGGGTGTCGTTATGCACATTAGGCAAGTCGCCCAGGACCTGGGCGAGGGCTCCGGGAGCCAGCTTAGCGGCTCAACCGCTCGCGGCAGTCATAGACGTGAGCTTAATCTGATCGTCAGCCATACGAACCCCCTTCCAACAAATCAACGACTTTAAGTATACGCCCCAGGCACGCTTCCCAAGAGACCGCCGACGGCTCGAACGTCGAAGGCGGAGCCGCAAGCGCCCGCGCGATAGCATCGGCCAGTGCGCGCTCAAACAACGGAAGGTCGGCCGCCACGGGCGTGTCGACATCCGTCATACGCGGCGACGCCACCCACGTCACGGGAGCACCGGGAAGCATCGCCTCCATCCAGGGACGAACGCCGGGCAAATCGGTCGCCACAACTTTGCAGCCGCACGCGAGGGCCTCGATCGTCACGAGCGGCAGGCCCTCGTAAAACGAAGGCAGCACAAAGACGTCGGAACTGCGGTAGGCACGCACGAGCCCATCGCTATCCAGGCGCCCCGCCAGCGTCACCGGCACATCCGAGGCCGCGGCCAAGCGCTCGATACGCGCGTACTCGGCATCGTCCCCGCGGCCGCCCACAAGCACCAAGCCAGATGGGCGGATATCATCGTCAATCGGCAATGACACGGCTCGAACCAGCGACTCAACGCCCTTTTTAAAGCAAATCTTGCCCACGTACACAAGCGATCCCGGCTGCCTCGCCACGCTTGCGTCGCGGCAGAAGACGCGATGGTCGTAGCCCGTCCCAATCACGTGGATGCGATCGGCATCGACGCCGCACACCAGGCCAATCTGTTCCGCCTGCTCAGCATGGAGCGCAAAGACGGCATCGAGCCGACGAACCGCACTTACGATGCGATCGCGCTCGAGCGCATGCGAACGCAGCTGGCGCAGATCGGTCGAATGGCACACGGCAACAACCGGCACGCCCCGGACGCACTCGCGCGCCAATGCGGTCACCAGATACAGGTGATGGCAGAGCAC
>CAUDDU010000210.1 GCA_958448375.1 uncultured Collinsella sp. | reverse complement strand
GTAGTTTTGCTTTATGACATGCGTCGCCCGTTCGTAGTCGCTGGCAACGTAAGCAGCGTACAGGGCATCGACAACCATAAGCTGGGCCATACGCGAAGCCATGGCACCGCTGCGGACCAAGGGTTCACTCGCGGCGACGCCGAGCACGGCATCGGCCATGGTGGCAAGCTTGGATGATCCATCTACTTTGGTAACGGCCACAACGGGACAGTTGTGACGTTGAGCCTCGGCGGTGCAGTCCAGCACCTCTTGCGTCAAGCCCGAGTAGCTAAAGGCGATTGCCATATCGCCCTCATGCATGTTCTTGGCACACAAGAGCTGATCATGCCAGTCGTCGTACAGATGGCACTCTTTGTCGACACGCATGAGCTTTTGCGCCAGATCGTGTGCGACCAAACGAGAGGCACCGATACCGAACAGATTGACCGCGCGTGCCCGCTTAAGACGGGCCGCGCATCGCTCCAAGACGGTGTAATCGAGCGTTCGCGCCGTCGCCTCGATCGTGCGCACGTTGCTTTTCATCACCTTCCCCACGATACGTTCGACGCTGTCATCCATGGAGATGTCCTCGAGGGCTACGTCTTTCTTGTCGCCTAAGAGCGCCAGCTCGGCAATCAGTTCGCGCTGGAACTCCTTGTAGCCCGCAAAACCCAAACGCTTGCAAAAGCGCAAAATGCTCGAGGGCGAGGAGAACGTGACATCGGCAAGACCGCGGACGGACAGCCCGACCACCTCGTGCGGATGAGCGCTTACATATGCGATGACATTGCGTTCCGCCGGGCTCGCGCTGAGCTCACGCTCGCGAAGCCGCAAAAGCAATCCGTTTGCCATCTCAAACACCTCCGTTGAGAAGAATTAAAGACCAACGAACGATTCGTACCGGATACAAACAGCTGTTGCGGTACATTGTGCCGCATCGTGGCGCACAAAGGGCGAGCGTTCTACCGCTCGCCCCTCAAATCCGACCGCTCGGAAATACGCGCGACACAAAATAATTCAACGAGGTTGCATTATCAGAAACGGGTTTGTTACCGGCTAGCGCCTCGCATGGGCGCCGATCGGCCGAGTCGCATGGCGCACCAACGCCGCTGCCAGCAATACCAACAGCATGGCGGTGACATAGCCCGCAGCATCGAATCCTAAATCGATAACGTCGAAATGCCTGCCGGGAACAAAGATCTTATGCACCTGATCGCCAACGGAGCAGGCGGCGCAAAAGAGCAATACGGGCACGCAACGGGAGCATACGCTCCACGGATGCCTGGAAAGGCAAACCACGACCACGGAGGCGAATAATCCGACGAAGAAAAACTCTACGGTATGGGCAACGCGACGGACGTTTGTGCCCACCCACATGCGAATGGAAGCAAGTCGGCCAGACCGGACATTCGAGGCAGCCGAATCGGCGCCCCCGGTCATTCCGTTCTCTGTCTGGGCTTCACCTGTGGCATCAGCAGCCTGAACGCCCGTAGCCTGACCCTCCACCACACGCGCGGTGGACTCGCTCAGCAACGACGTCTCCACCGCATTTTGCTCCGTCAGCACCCAGATGCCCGCCAGCGTTGCAACGAACAGAACAATTGCGGTCCATCCGATTATTTGTTTTACGCGCGCCAAGGGCCAACCTCCTTTTTTGAATATCAGCGAGTGTAGCCCCAAATGGCATCGTCACCGTATCAAAATTTGAATCGCAACAGGAAGCGACAAAGCGACGCAAACCCCTACCCCGCCTCGCGCATCCAGCGATCGAACGTCCCCACGCACACGCCCAGGCACTTTGCTGCCTGGCTGCGGGTAATATCGCCTGCCTCATAGCTATCGCGCACCAGCTCAAACTGAGGAGGGCACGGCTTGCGAGGTCGACCGAAACGAACCCCTCGCGCCCGCGCCGCTGCAATTCCCTCCGCCTGGCGCCGATGGATATTCTCGCGCTCCACCTGCGCCACGTAGCTCAGCAGTTGCAGCACAATATCGGCAATCAGGGTGTTGGTCACATCCGGCGCGCCGCTGGCCCTAGCGCGCGTGTCAAGCAATGGCATGTCCAATACCACAATGGCAACCCCGAGCTCCTTGGTAATGCGTCGCCATTCCTCAAGAATCTCGGAGTAATTACGACCAAGTCGGTCGATAGAAAGCACCACCAGCACGTCCCCGTCTCCCAGGACGTGCAACAGCTCGCGATAATGCGGTCGATCGAAGTCCTTGCCGCTCGCATGGTCGGCATAAATATTCGCTGAGCCCACGCCATAGGCGCCCAGCGCATCCAGCTGCCGATTCAGATTCTGATCGCGCGAACTCACCCGCGCATACCCGTACACCGTCGCCATCTCATCCCCGCTTTCTTGTAAACCTGCCAAAAGGGACAGGTTTATTTTGGTAGGTTTTACCTCTCAAATAGCAGGTAAGCGGGCGGCCGAGCAGACGGCAAGGTAGCCACTATTCAAATGCGGAGGGCGACCCCGAAAGACCGCCCTCCGCTCCCCCACCATGAGTCGGGATTTAGCTAATGGATAAGCTTAAAGTCCAAGTGTCCACGCGTGGTATTGACGCGCGAGACCTCGATAATCACGCGCTGGCCCAGTTCATAGCGAGTCCCCGTGTCGGCGCCCGTCAGCGTAAGCGCGTCCTCGTCGAACTCGAACCACTCGTTGCCCAGGCTCTTAATTGAAACCAGGCCCTCGACCTGTGTTAGGTCCAAGCGCACAAAGAGGCCCATGCTGCTAACCCACGAGACGGTTCCGGCATAGCGCTCACCCAGACGGCCCTCATAGTACTGGGCA
>CAUDDU010000209.1 GCA_958448375.1 uncultured Collinsella sp. | reverse complement strand
CGAGGCCAACGTTATCGAGTACTGCCTGGAGCAGTATCCCGACCTGCCCAACGTCACGGTCTACGACACCGCTTTCCACTTCAACATGCCCGAGGTCGCCAAGACCTACGCCCTGCCCAAGGACGTCTGCGACAAGCTGCACATCCGTAAGTACGGCGCCCACGGCACCAGCTACCGTTATATCTCCAAGAAGGTCGCCGAGATGACCAACGGCGAGGCCCGCAAGGTCGTCGTGTGCCACATCGGTTCCGGTGCCTCCCTGTGCGCCATCGAGGACGGCAAGTGCATGGACACCACCATGGGCTTGACGCCGCTCGACGGTGTCATGATGGGCACCCGCTGCGGCTCCATCGACCCGGCTACCGTGTGCTACCTGCAGCGCGAGGGTGGCTACACCTTCGACGAGGTCGACGAGATGATGAACAAGAAGTCCGGCCTTTTGGCTGTGACCGGCGGCAAGACCAACGACTGCCGCAACGTCGAGGAGCTCGCCGCCGCTGGTGACCCCGATGCTCAGCTCGCCTTCGACATGTTTGTCTACAAGATTGCCGCCAAGGCTGCCGAGATGGCTACTTCTATGTGCGGTATGGACACCCTTGTCTTTACTGCCGGCATCGGCGAGCACGCTCCGGCGGTCCGCGCCGGCGTTGCCGACCGCCTGGCCTTTATGGGCGTCAAGATGGATCATGCCCGCAACGCCCTGCGTGGCGACGGCGCTTGGTGCCTGTCTGCCAAGGATTCCAAGGTCAAGATCTTCGTCATCCCCACGGACGAGGAGTTCATGATCGCCTCCGACGTCGAGCGCATCGTCAACGGCAAGTAATTGCAAGAGGGGAGGGGCTGGACGACCGAGCGCCGTTCGGCCCCTCTTTTGCGCTCGTTGGGCGATATGACTGATAGCTATTTATCAAGTTGTGATAACTTCTTATTAAAATGCGGCCGCCTTAAGGGGTCTGCGTCGACCGTATTGCACTGCAAAGGAGTCTCATGAACGTACTTGTTGTCAACGCCGGCAGCTCAAGCCTTAAATATCAGCTTTTGGATACCGATACCCGAGAGGTTTTCGCCAAGGGCAACTGCGAACGTATCGGTTCGGACATGGGCATCTTTGGCCACTCCGAGAACGGTGGCGCCAAGCAGACCGAGGAGGTCCCTTTCCCCGATCATCGCTCTGCTATCGCTCGTGTGCTCGAGGAGCTCGAGAAGACCGACTTTACGATTGATGGCATTGGTCATCGTATCGTTCAGGGCGGCTGGCACTTCGATGATTCCGCAGTTGTCGACGACGAGGTTATGGCCAAGATTCTTGAGGTGGCACCACTTGCCCCGCTGCACAACTACGGCGAGGCCGCGGCGATTGAGTACTGCCGTGAGAAGTATCCGGAGCTGCCCAACGTGGCGGTCTTCGATACCTCGTTCCATATGACCATGCCCGAGGTCGCCTATACCTACGCGCTGCCCAAGGACGTGTGCGACAAGTACCACGTGCGCAAGTACGGCGCCCACGGCACGAGCCACCGCTATGAGTGGATGATGGCCAAGGAGATCCTGGGTTCGCGCTGCCACCGTCTGCTTTCGTGCCACTTGGGTAACGGTGCTTCGCTCGCTGCTATCGAGGACGGCGTGTGCCGCGACACCACGATGGGCCTCACGCCGCTCGACGGCCTGATGATGGGCACTCGTTGCGGTTCCATTGATCCGGCCACCGTGTGCTACCTCCAGCGCGAGGGCGGCTACAGCTATCAGGAAGTCGATGACATGATGAACAAGCAGTCCGGCCTGCTTGCCATTTCGGGTATCTCCAACGACGCCCGCGACATCCGCACGCGCGCCTCTGAGGGCGACGAGCGCTGCCTGCTTGCCTTCGATATGTTCGCCTACAAGGCCATGCAGCAGGCCGGTTCCATGATCGCTTCCATGGCGGGCGTGGACACCATCACCTTTACCGCCGGCATCGGCGAGAACGACTGGTCGATCCGCAAGGCCTTCTGCGACTGCTTTGAGTGGCTGGGCGTACGCATCGACAACAACAAGAACCGCGAGGCCGTGGGCAACGGCCCACAGGTCATCAGCGCCGCCGGCTCTTCCGTCACGGTTATGGTCATCCCCACCGACGAGGAATACATGATCGCCCACGACGTCGAGCGCCTGACCAAGAACAACTAACGCGCGCATTTGCAAGTAAACGAAAGGTCTCCAGAGCAACAGCTCCGGAGGCCTTTTTGCTAGCAGGCGGAAATACCAGTCCCAAAGTGACCATCGCCAGTAACGCCTGCACTCCCAGCAACGGCACCCGGCCATCCAGATCTTCAGCCTCAGCTCGTAGCCAAGCCGCCGTCCACTCCAGATGCCCTAATTGCTACGTAGCGGTAGAAGGCCGTACGGGCTAACCCCTGAAAACAATCCGCAGACCAGAAGTGCCCCCGTTCGTAGCTCCGAAGGAGCAGAACGGGGGCACTTCATTGGTCGAGGACGTTTTCAGGGGTTAGCCCGTACGGCCTTCGGGCGAGTGCGTACGCTACTCAGCCATCTGAGCCTGGACGGCGGTGATGGCCACGACACCCACGATGTCGTCGGCAGAGCAGCCGCGCGACAGGTCGTTGACCGGCTTGGCGATGCCCTGCAGGATGGGGCCGTAAGCGTCGGCGCCGGCGAAGCGCTGGACCAGCTTGTAGCCGATGTTGCCTGCCTCGAGGTCGGGGAACACGAGCACGTTGGCCTTACCGGCGACGGAGGAGCCGGGAGCCTTGAGCTGGGCGACGGTGGGGACGATAGCGGCGTCGAGCTGCAGG
>CAUDDU010000208.1 GCA_958448375.1 uncultured Collinsella sp. | reverse complement strand
GCAGTACGAGCGAGGTGAGCAGGTCGCGCGCATGGAACTCCTCGTCGTAGGCCGACGAGATGATGCACTGCCCAGCCGAGGCACAGGCCTGCAGGCTCGGAAGGTCGCCGACCGGCTTGCGGTCGAAGCCCAACACGGGATAGCCACAGGCAATAGCGCCCGAGCTCACCACGACCAGACGCCAGCCGAGCTTGCGCAGCGCTGCGGCTTGATCGGCAAGTCCGCCGATAAAGGCGCGGTTGACCTTGCCATCGGCGCCCACCACCGTGGACGAACCGATCTTTACAACCATCGTTTTATAAGAAGTCGTCATACGTCAAACCAATCAACTGTTCAGCGAACGGCCGAGCTGGCGGCCAAGGGAGCGTGACTCGCCCCTACCGCCCAAGGAATTAGTGAGCCCAGGGAAAGGCAGAGGCCGCGGCCATGTTCTTGCGCACGAGCTCGTCGCGCACCTGAGCCAGACCCTGCTCCATGCCCACCACATAGGTCTGCGGGTACAGAAAGCGCTTGAAAGCTGCGTCCAGATGATCGAGCGCCCAAGCACAGCGCTCGCGCGCGTCCTGGATGCTCTCACGCGGAGCCACCGCACTGCCATCGCGCACGATCGGCATCAGCAGCTCGCGATACTCAAGTTCGGACACGTCGGTCACCAGGGCAGCATCATTCACGGCCACGAGAGTATTGCCGCGCGCGGAGCCCTCCCCCGCCAGATGGTCCTCGTCGTAGATCATGTCGCAGACCGGGCCACCAAAGCCGTCGTAATAACGGCGCACGCGTTGCACACCCGGGATCGTGCGCTTGTAGGGCTGCTCGGAGAGCTTGACCACCGGCGTCCATGGATCTGCCTCGCTCGCACGGCGGGCGGAAAGCTTGTACACGCCGCCCAGCGCCGGCTGGTCATAGCAGGTCGCAAGCTTGGTACCCACGCCAAAGCTGTCGATGGGCGCGCCCTGGTCGAGCAGCGACTGAATCGTGTACTCATCTAGATCGTTGGAGACCGAAATCCCCACATAGGGCAGGCCCTCGGCATCAAAACGGCCGCGAACATACTTGGAGAGCTTGGCGAGGTCGCCGGAGTCGATGCGAATAGCCGATAGACGCTCGCCCACCGCCTCCATCTCCTTGGCAACCGTAATGGCATGTTCGCAGCCCTCGCGCACGTCATAGGTGTCGATGAGCAGCGTACAGTTCTTGGGGCTCGATTTGGCAAAGGCGCGGAAGGCCTCGAGCTCGGAATCGAAGCTCATCACCCAGCTGTGCGCATGCGTGCCAAAGACGGGAATACCGTAGCGGCGGCCGGCGAGCACATTGGACGTAGAGGAGCAGCCGGCAACGTAGCTCGCGCGCGCAACGGCCAGGCCGCCATCGGGACCCTGGGCGCGACGCAGGCCAAACTCGGCAACGGGACGGCCGTCCGCCGCCAGCACCACGCGCGCCGTCTTGGTGGCGACAAGCGTCTGGAACCCGACGATGTTGAGCAGCGCCGTCTCGAGCAGCTGGCACTCCAGCGACGGGCCGGTGACGCGTACCATGGGCTCGCGCGGAAAGACGAGCTCGCCTTCGGGAACGGCGTCGATGTTTACATGCGCACGAAAATCGCGCAAGTAGTCGAGGAATCCAGGCTTGAACATCGCGCCGCCGGCAGGGGCCTGGAGCGAGGCGAGGTAGTCGATATCCTCGGGCGTAAAGCGCAGACTCTCGACCAGCTCGGGCAGCTCGGCAGTGCCGCACATGACGGCATAGGCGCTGCCAAAGGGATGGTCGCGGTAAAACGCGGTAAAACAACCCTGCTCATTGGCCTTGCCGCTCTCCCACAAGCCCTGGGCCATAGTGAGCTCGTACAGATCGGTGAGCATTGCAATGTCGGTGGGATGCGAGATGTCGGTCAAAGCCATGGGGCGACCTTTCGGATGTGTGGTGCAGAATTTGAGGGTTGGACGAGAGCAGAGCATGCGGACATGATGCCCGATGCAAATCGGTTAGAGCAGACCCATGCTGGTCAGGATCGTGTAGCCCATAAAGATGACGAACGCGATGAGGGCAAGGACAATGATGATTTTTTGAGCCGGCGCCATGCCAGGGATCTCGTTCTCGCCCGTAGGCTCCTTGGAGGTAACCATGCGCTGGGCAAAGGTCATCTCGTCACGGCTCGACTTGGGCTCGACGGACTTGGGACGAGCGACCTTTTTAGGCTGAGGTTTGGGCGCGGCAGGTGCAGGCTTCGCAACAGCGGGCTTGGGTGCGGGCGCGGGCGCCGATGCGGATGCGGCGTTCGTGGCGGCCTCCTCGGCCTTCGTGCGCTCGGCACGAAGGGCAGCCAGCTCCTCACGCTCGCGACGGGCCTCTTCCCGAGCCTCGCGGCGGGCCTTCTCGGCGCGGAGCTCTTCCAACTCGGCGCGCTCCTCGTCGGACAATGGTTGGGACTCAAGCTCGGCCATGGTACAGCCCTTTCTTTCAAAAAAAGCCGCCGACACAATGTCAGCGGCTTATCAAATCCAAGGGTGGAGACGAAGGGAGTCGAACCCTCGGCCTCTGCCATGCGACGGCAGCGCTCTCCCAACTGAGCTACGTCCCCAGGACAAGTCGATATTTTACCTACGGCTCGCCAACTGTCAACGCCCAATAACCAGTCTTTTTGGAGCGCGGCTATTTTGACAACTTTTCGAACAGGCGATCCTCTCGATGATTTTTTAATCCCCGTCCCAGAAAAATCATCGACGAACGCCCTACTTTGCGCTAGCGAGGACGCCGGTGGTGTCGAAGGCCGGGGTGAAGCTCTCGTCTACCGCGCCG
>CAUDDU010000207.1 GCA_958448375.1 uncultured Collinsella sp. | reverse complement strand
GCGAGAACCCGCTGCCCGCTATCTGCGGCCGTGTCTGCAACCGCCGGTGCGAGGACGCCTGCACCCGCGGCCGTGTGGACGCCGCCGTGGCCATCGACGAGGTCAAGAAGTTCATCGCCCAGCGCGATCTGGATGCCGCGACCCGCTACGTCCCGCCCGTGGTGACGCCGACGCGCGCTGGCGGCTTTGATCAGAAGATCGCCATCATCGGTGCCGGTCCGGCCGGCCTGTCCTGCGCTTTCTATCTGGCCGAGAAGGGCTACAAGCCCGTCGTCTTCGAGAAAAACGAGCGCCCGGGCGGCATGCTCACCTACGGCATTCCCAGCTTTAAGCTGCAGAAGGACGTCATTGAGGCCGAGGTCGAGATCATTCGCCTGATGGGTGCCGAGTTCCGCTATGGCGTGGAGGTCGGTCGTGATGTGACGCTCGACGAGCTGCGCGCGCAGGGCTTTAAGGCCTTTTACGTGGCCATCGGCTGCCAGGGCGGCCGCCTTGCCGGTATTCCGGGCGAGGATGCCGTGGACGTGACCGTGGCCGTCGACTTCCTTCGCGAGGTTAACAGCGGCAAGATCGATACCCTGTCCGGCCGCACCATTGTGGTGGGCGGCGGCAACGTGGCCATCGACGTTGCCCGCAACGCCTGCCGTCTGGGCTCTGGGCACGTTGAGATGTTCTGCCTGGAGAGCGAGGTCCAGATGCCCGCCAGCGAGGAAGAACGTCGCGAGGCCGTTGAGGACGGCGCTCACATCAGCTGCGGCTGGGGCCCCAATGAGATTCACCTGGACGAGGCCGGTCGTGTGTGCGGTATCACCTTCAAGCGCTGCACGCGTGTCTTTGACGACGAGGGCCGTTTTGCGCCCGAGTACGACGAGAACGATCTGCGCCGTGTCGATGCCGACCGTGTCGTCATGTCGATTGGCCAGTCCATTGTGTGGGGCGACCTGCTGGCTGGCTCCAAGGTGGAGCTCGGCCGCGGCCAGGGTGCCCTTGCCGATCCCCAGACTTACCAGACCGCCGAACCCGACATCTTTGTGGGTGGCGACGTCTACACTGGCCCCAGCTTTGCCATCGACGCTATCGCCGCCGGTCACGAGGCCGCGGTGTCCATCCATCGCTTTGTGCAGCCGGGCTCCACGCTCACCATCGGCCGCAACCAGCGCCGCTACACCGCGCTCGACCGCAACGACGTTGTGCTCGAGAGCTACGACAACGCGAGCCGCGAGGTTGCGCATGTGGACCGCGAACGCGAGAAGGCTGCGCCGTTTAGCGAGTATGTTGAGACCTTTACCGAGGAGCAGGTGCGCGCCGAGACCGCCCGCTGCCTGGGCTGCGGCGCCTCGATCGTCGACCCCAACAAGTGCATCGGCTGCGGCCTGTGCACCACCAAGTGCGCGTTTGACGCTATCCATCTGGATCGCGACCGCCCCGAGTGCTCTACGATGGTCAAATACGAGCAAAAGCTCCCAAGCCTCGGCAAGTATGCTTTAAAGCGTGCAATCAAAATCAAGTTCGGTCGTAAATAGGTAACCATGGCGGGTAAGGGGACGGCGCAGGCTAGACTTCGCCGTCCCCTTGCTTTGAGTTTGCATCGCATCAACCGTTGTTGAAAGGTTTCTACCTTGCATGAATTGGGAATCGTTTATCACATTATTCGTGATGTTGAGAACGTGGCGCGCGCCAATGGCGTGCGTCGCGTTTCGAGCGTGACGTTGCTACTGGGCGAGGTCTCGGGCGTCGTTCCCGACTTGCTGCTCGACGCTTGGCGCTGGGCAGCAGATAAAAAGCCTATCACCGAGGACGCGGAGCTTATCGTGGAGCCCGTCGAGGCCGTGACACATTGCGAGGCGTGCGGCTGCGACTACGCGACGGTCGAGCACGGCAAGACCTGTCCCCAGTGCGGTAGCGGCGAGACCTATTTGCTGCAGGGCCAAGAGGTAATGATCAAACAGATCGAGACCCCCGACGAGGACCCGGCAGACGCTGCTCCTGACGGCCTCTCCGACGCCCCCGATGCCGTCGACGCCGCCAACCCTCTCCACATCGCCTAACATCCAATGACTACATGGGCTAGAGTTCTAAACATATTTGCTTCGGTTAGTCAAGTCATGTCTGTTTAAACAAAATGGTGGCACGCAGACGCATTGGGATCAACCTAAAAGAGGTCTTAACGAACAGTGCACCTTTATATGTCTTTGAAAGCAATCAGCAAATCACGTTTTAGCAGGCAATAAGCTGTAAACCGGCAACGTAATCAATTTGTAACAAACTTAGACGTTTAAACAAATAATCCAACCTTTTGCGAATTTAGCTATAATTCCACAATCCAAACAGGTATACTCCTTTCATGTCGTGTAGGAAATACGTAGACAAAAAGGAGGTTATGTGATGGTAAGTATTGTTCTTGCTAGCCACGGGGACTTGGCAGCTGGAATCAAGCAGACGGGCTCGATGGTCTTTGGCGATCAGCCGTCTGTTGCCGTGGTCTCGCTCGAGCCGAGCATGGGCCCCGACGATTTCCGTGCCAAGGTCGAGGAAGCAGTCGCTTCCTTCGAGGACCAGGAGCAGGTGCTCTTCCTCGTTGATCTGTGGGGCGGCACGCCGTTCAACCAGATCAGCGGGCTCATCGAGGGCCACGATTCCTGGGCTATCGTCACCGGTGTCAACCTGCCTATGCTCATCGAGGCATATTCGCAGCGCTTTGACGCAAAGAACACTGCACATGCGATCGCAAAACATCTCGTGACTGAGGCTAAGGCTGGCGTGCGCGTCAAGCCCGAGTCTCTGGAGCCCGAGGAGAAG
>CAUDDU010000206.1 GCA_958448375.1 uncultured Collinsella sp. | reverse complement strand
CCGGCAGCACCGCGGCGAGCTCGCGTGTGGTCTCGGTGACGCCATAGCCGTCCTGCACGCCGGCCTGCGCCGAGCCAATGGAGCCCGCGGTCATAATGATGCAGGGGATGGCAAAGATTGCCGTGCCCACGATGATGCGGCGGCGCACTTTACGTGACAGCTCGTTGACCTCGGCATTTTCCTCGGCGGTTACAACGCCGTCGCCGTTGAGGTCGCGCTTGAACGGCGCGCGTAAAAGAAGCAGCACAGCTTCTGCCGCCAGCGCGATAAAGACCACGTTGATGCCAAACTCATAGAGCGCCGAGAGGAAGAGCGACCCGCTTGCGATGGCAATGCCGTAGCCCGCCGCGCACAGGGGCGGCATGAGCGCTGTCGCCACTGCCACCCCGGCGATGAGCGTCGCGGGCTCCTGATCGCGCGAGTTGCCCAGGCCTCCGGCAAAGCCGCCCGCGAGCGCGACGGCAAGGTCCCAGACGGTGGGCGTCGAGTTGTCGATGATAGCGGCCGTGGTGGTGCCGAGCGGCGAGAGCTTAAAGTACAGCGTGGACGTGACCAGGCAAAAGGCCATCTGCAACGCGAGGCCGGCAATGGCCTCGACGGTAATCTCGCGGTCGAGCGTGGCGATGCCATATGCCATGGCAAGGACCGAGCCCATGAGCGGGCAGATGAGCATGGCGCCGACGATGGCAATGTCTGAGTCGATATCGAGACCGATGCTTGCGATGAGCATGGCGATGATGAGGATGCACAGGTGCGAGCCGGTCAGGCGCGCCCCGTTTACAAAGCGTTTGCGGATCACGTGATAGGGTGCGCGACCCTCGCGAATGTTGAACGCCCGCTTTAGGAAGCGATGCGCCTGTTCAGCCGCTTCGCTGTGGGCGGGGCGGATGCCATGGCGCCGATGATGGCGCTCGCGCAGCCGCTTGATCTGTTGTTTGTCGAGTTCCATATCCACCTCGTATTGCCGCGGGAGCGCGGGTGTGTTCGCAGCATGTACTCTACACCGTGAGGGGCGGCGCGGTCATCTTGGCGTGGAACTTAAGCGAGTGGGAAAACGGGTGCGCGGCAAATGCGTTGCGGCCGAGGGTTTCGGCAGATACAAAAAAGCGCGGGATCGGATTGGATCCGACCCCGCGCTCTGCGCTGGTGCGTTGTTGTTCGGCCTATCCCAGCAGGCTCAAGCCCACGGAGACAAACGCCAGGATAACGCCGACGATGGACTCGCCGCCGAGCAGGCCGCTGGCGACAACCAAGCCCTGTTCCTGGAAGGCGGCGTCCTTGGCAGCCTTCTCCTCGTCAGAAAGACCAGCGGTGGCGTCGCGGTGAGCGGCCCACTTGTCGTAGGCGAGCTTAACGCAGGAGCCCAGGAAAGCCGTGAGCGACATATAGAAGGGCAGGTACACGCCCAGGCCGATCATCATGGCCGGAATGCCGAGCCAGTACATGACGATGCCGGCGATAAAGCCGCCAACGAACCACGGCACGCTCGGGATACCCGAGACCATGGTGGCGACCACACTTGCCTGCGCGGCAACAAAGCTCTTGTCGGGGCCAAAGGCGTCCGGACCATAGGCGGTGACGAGCGCGACCATGACGGCTGCGGCGACCAGGGCGCCCACGATGCCGCCAATGGCCTGGCCGATCCACTGCGCACGCGGGTTGGTGCCCAGCACGGCGCCGGCCTTAAAGTCGTTCATGACGTCGCCCGCAAGGCCGCACGCCACGGCTACGATGCCGGCGATAAAGAACAGCTTGACCTGGGCGATCTGTGCGAAGGCTGCCACGATGAGCATGACGATGAGGCCGAAGATCTCCATGGGGTCGATGCCCGTCTGGCCGCAGCTCTGCGCGCTCATGATGGTGGTGACAAAGGTGAACAGCGTGACGATGACGGCCGGAACGGGGCCAAGGTCGAGTACGATGGCGATGATCACGGCGATGGCGGCAGCGCCCAGGCCGATGATACCGGCGTCGAGCTTAAGGGAGCCCGAGATGAGCGACTGCTCGTCGGTGTCGGTGGAGCTGTCGGCGGCAAGACCGCGGACGATACCGGCGACCTGTGGCAGGATGTCCTTGAGGACGACGGCGACGCCAAAGCCCATCATGAGGCCCATGCCCAGGGACTTGACGATGCCCTGCGCAGTCACAACGTCGAACAGGCCGGCAGCGGTGCCGCCCACGATGATGCCAAAGTTGCCTAGCAGGGCGCCGGCAAACCAGAAGGCGACCGGGGCGAAGCCCACGAGGAAGCCGACGGAGAGCAGCATGGGCGAGTTGTAGATGCCAAAGGTCACGCCGGGGATGTTGAGCGTGCATAGCATGCTGGGCACCACGCCCAGGGCGTCGCGAAGCACGCTGTAGATGCCGGCGATGGCCATGGAGCCAAAGAGCTGCTTGCCGGTCTTGCCGCCAGCCTCGGTCGCGCGCAAGGTCTGAGCTGCGGCGTTGCCGGTGGGGAACTCCAGCGCGGCGTCCACGATAAAGTGACGGTGGATGAGCGCGGTGGCCAGCAGGCCCAGGATGGTGCCGGCGAGCGCCACGATAAACATGTCGAGCCAGCTGATCTGGTCGGCATAGCCCAGCATCCAGGCACCCGGGATGGTAAACGCCAGACCGCCGGCGACCATGGCGCCCGCGGACATGATGGTGTGGGTGACGTTTGCCTCGTTGAGGCTGGCGTTGCCCATGAGCTTAAGGAAGAACAGCGAGATGACGGCAGCGAAGACGATCGGCCAGGGGAGTGCGCCCATCTTGAGGGCGGTGTAGGCCGAGCTTGCCGTGATGATCACGCAGCCAAGGACGCCGATGACGACACCGCGCAGCGTGAG
>CAUDDU010000205.1 GCA_958448375.1 uncultured Collinsella sp. | reverse complement strand
GCTGCCGCCGTCGAGCTTGCCAGCGTCGACTGCGTGGCCGAGGTCGCCAACGTCCTGCGCATCGAGGACGTCGAGGCATGGACCGAAGGCGTCATGGCCAACTAGTCCACTACTTCGAACCTCAACGAAGCTCAACGCAAAAGGCGCGCTGCCTGCATCAACCACAGGCAGCGCGCCTTGTTCTGTTTGCAGGGGAAGCTGCGTCCCGGTATTTCAACTCAGAACGGGACGCAATCTCCATCAGGGCCTACTTTCGGAAACTATGTCCCATTCTGGGCGCGGATTCTGGGACGCGCTTTCCGCAACGGGCCTCTCGCGGAAACTGCATCCCACTCTGGACGCCAATTCCGGGATGCATTTTGCACGGCGTTGGCTACCTGCCGTCGTCGTCCTGGGCTTCTTCGCGCGCATAGAGTTCCAGCATGCGGCGGCGGTATTCGCGCACGGCGAGCTTGGCGCGCTCCAGGCGACGGCGCTCACGCGGAGTCAGCTCGGACAGGTCGACCTCGTCTCCATAGGTCTTATCGGCAAGAAGATGTGCCGCGTCCACAATACGAGCATCGATGTGGCCGCTCGCCGCCTCGGCGGAAAGACGCTCGGCAATCGTGTCGAGCGTAGGCAGGCCCTCGAATACGCGACCATGGCCATGCGAGGTCAGCAGCTCATGCTCGCGTGCGAGCAAGCTCGCTAGGTCGTGGTGGGCGCGCAGGATGTCGAGCGCATCGGATGGATGCTCGGCAACTTCTGCCACGGCGGCGACCGGCGCGGCATCGACCACGCGGTAGAAGAGCTGCGCGAGCAGCGGCATCAAGAACACCGTGATGGCGCCGGCAGCGACCATAACCGACGCGATGTCTTGCGACAGCGCGCCCGCGTTGACGGCAACGCTCGTAACGGCAACGATGATCGGCAGCGCCGTGGTGCAGTACAGGGCCACGGTAATGCGGCCATACGCCGACACATCACGCGTCGCAGGACAAATGCTCATAGAAATAAGAATGGGCACGGCACGAATAATCAACAACGCCACGATAAAGCCCACGAGCAGACCCGGGCGCGACGCCACGGCCGTCAGGTCGATCTTTGCGCCCGATACGGTAAAGAACACCGGAATCAAAAAGCCGTAGGCCAGGCCGTCGAGCTTGGTCTCGAGCGTATGGTTGCCCTCGGGGATGATATAGCGCAAGACAAAGCCGGCGGCAAAAGAACCCAACACGATGTCGAGATCAAAGACGGCCGAGAACGCCACGAGTGTGACCAGGATGAGCACCGTCAGGCGCACGAAGGTCTGCGACGTGGTATCGGCACGTTCCTCGACAAACGCAAAGAAGCGGCTGCCGACGCGCTTGGAGCGGCTTGGGACCACGGCAAGCAACACGCAGACCACCGCAAACAGGCCAAGAATCACGAGCGTTTGGATGCCGGTACGGGCAGACAGCAGCACCGACATGGCAAGCACGGGGCCGAGCTCGCCCCAGGTGCCATACGCGAGAATCGAGTCGCCCACGCGCGTTCCGACAAGTGAACGCTCACGCATGATGGGCACGAGCGTGCCGAGCGCCGTAGAAGTGAGGGCAAGCGTCACGGCGATACCGTCGAAATGACTGACCGAGAACCACGGGGTAAAGCGCACGGCAAGCCAGGCGATACCAAACGTGACGACCCACGTCGCCAAGCCGTAGCGCCCCTCGACGCCCGTGATGCTCTTGGGGTCGATCTCAAAGCCGGCAAGCAGGAACAAAAAGGCCAGACCGAGCTCGGACACAAGCGAGACCTCGGCATCTACATGGATGACGCCGAGCATATGGGGTCCCAGCACCGCGCCGAGCACGAGCAAAAAGACCGTCTCGGGAACGGGTTTTCCAGGAATCGCCGAGGCGATGAAGGGGCTTGCAAAGGCCACGAGTGCGATGATGGCGAGCGAAACGAATGCCATGTGATGCCTTTCTCTTGTTTGCGCTTCACTGTAGCACCCTCGCCGTCCTCACCGCGCCGCGAGCTGTCGTATCATAGTGAGGTTTACAAACATGTGGCTCAAGGCGACCGCAGGGCAGACCCCGCAAACCGACCGCTGCCGCATACCGTACCGTACGCCCAACCGATCAGGAAGGCAGGAACCAATGGTCTCTCGTATCTACGTGGAGAAGAAACCCGGGTTCGACGTCGAGGCTCAGCAGCTCAAGGGCGAGCTGACCGAAATTCTCGGCATCAAGGGCATCGAGGCCCTGAGGATCATCAACCGCTACGACGTCGAGGGCATCGACGAGGAGCTTTTCCGCTCCTGCGTGCCGACCGTCTTTAGCGAGCCCCAGGTCGATGTGACCTACGACGAGCTCCCCGCAAGCGATGGCGCCGTCTTTGCCGTCGAATTCCTGCCTGGCCAGTTTGACCAGCGCGCCGACTCCGCCAGCGAGTGCGTGCAGCTCATCAGCCAGGGCGAGCGCCCCGCCGTGCGCTCCGCCAAGGTCTATATGATCTCGGGCGCTCTCGACGAGGCCGCCATCGATGCCATCAAGCACTACGTGGTGAACCCCGTCGAGGCGCGCATCGCCTCGCTCGACCTGCCCGAGACGCTGTACATGGAGACCCCCGAGCCCCAGCCCGTCGAGGTGCTCGACGGTTTCCGTGAGCTCGACGAGGCCGGCCTTGCCGCCTTTATTTCCGAGCGCGGCCTTGCCATGGACGAGGCGGACATCGCCTTCTGCCAGCAGTACTTCCGCGATGAGGACCGCGACCCCACCATCACCGAGATCCGCGTGATCGACACCTATTGGTCCGACCACTGCCGCCACACCACCTTCGGCACCGTGCTTGACGACGTGACGATCGACGACGCCGTGGTGCAGCAGGCC
>CAUDDU010000204.1 GCA_958448375.1 uncultured Collinsella sp. | reverse complement strand
CCACAGCGATGACAGGGAAGCCCGGGTCGATCAGGGCAATGGGGCCGTGCTTCATCTCACCGGCGGCGTAGGCCTCGGCGTGCAGGTAGCTGACCTCCTTGAGCTTGAGCGCACCTTCGTAGGAAATAGCGGCGCCCATGCCGCGACCCACGAACAGTGCGGACTGCGCGTCCTTGCACAGCAGGGCGGCCTCATGCACGGCCTCGGTTTGGGTATCCAAAATCCACTGGATCTGCTCGGCCGTATCGGAAAGCTCGCGGAACAGCATGCGCGCCTGCTTGGTGGTCAAGCGGTACTTAACCTGCGCCAGCAGCAGGGCCAAAAGCGTCAGGCTCACAACCTGGCCGATGAAGCTCTTGGTCGAGGCGACCGCGATCTCCTTGTTGGCCTTGGTGTAGATGACGCCGTCGCTCTCACGCGCCACGGGGCTGCCCACCACGTTGGTGATGCCGAAGACCTTGGCGCCCTTGATGCGCGCGTCGCGGATGGCGGCGAGAGTGTCGGCCGTCTCGCCCGACTGGGACACGGCCACGACGAGCGTCGTCGGCGTGATGATGGGGTTGCGATAGCGGAACTCGCTGGCCGCCTCAACCTCGGTGGGGATGCGAGCCCAGCCCTCGATGAGATTCTTAGCAATGAGGCCAGCGTGATAGCTGGTTCCGCAAGCGATTACGTAGACGCGGTCGATGTCGTTGAGTTCCTCGAGCGAAAGGCCCAGCTCGTCGATGTCGAGCTCGCCGGCCGGCGTCATACGACCGACCAGCGTGTCGCGCACGACGCGCGGCTGCTCGTGGATTTCCTTGAGCATAAAGTCGGGATAACCGCCCTTTTCTGCCATGTCCAGGTCCCAGTCGATGTGAGTGACCTTGGGTTCGATAACGTTGCCGGCCTCGTCGGTGTACTCGACGCCTGCGGGCGTGAGCTTGGCAAACTGACCGTCCTCGAGCACCACGACATCGCGGGTGGCGTCGATGAGCGCGATGACATCGGAGGCGACATAGGCGCCGGTCTCGCCCGCGCCGACCACGATCGGGGAATCCTTGCGGGCCACGGCGATCACGCCGGGCTCGTCAGCGCACACGGCGGCCAGACCATAGGCACCGACCACGTGGGTGCAAGCCTCGCGCACGGAGGCCATCAGGTCGTGCGTCTCGTCATAAGCCTCTTCGATCAGATGCGCGAAGACCTCGGTATCGGTCTCGCTCTTAAAGTGATGGCCGCGGCCCTCCAGCTCTTCGCGCAGCTCGGCGAAGTTCTCGATGATGCCGTTGTGGACGATGGCGATACGACCGTCGCAGCTGGTGTGGGGGTGAGCGTTAACGACGGAGGGCTTGCCGTGGGTGGCCCAACGGGTGTGGCCGATACCGCAGGTAGCGTCGCTGTCGATATTGGAAAGCTCGCTCTCCAAGCCCGCGACCTTACCCACGCGGCGGATGACATCGAGGTGCGCCGCGGCGCCCTCGCCCACCTCGAGCGCGACGCCCGAGGAGTCATAGCCGCGATACTCCATACGCTTGAGGCCCGTGACCAGGATGTTCTTTGCAATATCAGAGCCGGTGTAGCCGACAATTCCGCACATAGGATAAATCCCTTCGTCCGCTTGACTGCAAAACGTCCACGCACAGGGGGCGCTGAGACGCATAACGTTCGAGTATTGTACTCACGCAAACGCAAGCTGATATACCAGAAGTGGTATCTCAACTTAGATACCACTCGATGCACACACGTCCAGCCGGTCCAAACCACCACAAAGGTACCTGCCCCCTTCGTGGTGGTCGCGCTGGCAACGGCGTTTCCCCAGATAAAACTGCCAAAATAAACCTGTCCCTTTTTGGTAGGTTTGGGATGCTACAATCTGGCTTGTACTTGAAACGCATCAAAGGGGCCGCTATGGCAAAGGTAAAAATCAGCGACGTCGCGCGCGAGGCCGGGGTTTCGTTGGGCACGGTTTCCAACGCGCTCAACCACCCCGAAAAGCTGCGCCCCGAGACCCTCAAGCTCATCAACGAGACCATCAATCGCCTTGGCTACCTGCCCAATCAAAGCGCCCGTCAGCTCGCGGGCGGCGCCACCAAGTCCTTTGGCCTGGTGCTCCCCCGTCTCGATCACGGCTTTTCGCTCCAAATCGCCAGCGGCGCCCACAACGAGGCCCGCAAGCACGGCTACGACTTGCTCATCGCCAACGCCGATAACGACGATATTCTCGAGGACCATTACCTGCGCTACTTTATGGGCACCCAGATGTCCGGCGTCATGGTTCAGCCCATGGCATCCCCCGACTGGCACCCCGCCATGACCAAGATGCCCGTGCCGATCGTCCATCTGGACATCCATTGCTCCGAGCCCGGCTACTACGTAGCGGCCGACAACGAGGCCCAGGGTCGCATCATTGCCGAACTTGCCATCGCCCGCGGCGCGCACCATATTGTCGTCGTCGGCCGAGCAGCATTTATGCAACTCACCCTGCGCGTCCTTGGCATTCATAAAGCGCTCGCTCTACACCCCGATATCAAGATCGAAGTCATCGACGCCGGCGAATGGAATACCGCTGCCGACGGCTACGGCATCGGTGCCCAAATCGCCGAGCGCCCCGCGGACGAACGTCCCGATTTTGTCGTCGGTCTGACCGACGTGCTGGCCTCGGGCGTCATCTCGGCGCTGGTCGACAAAGGCATCGCCGTCCCCGGGCAAGTACGCGTAGCAGGTTGCGATGGCAACCCACTCGCTTGGAGCGGATCGGTCCCGCTCACTACGGTAGCGCCCCCGGGCTACGAGATTGGCCGCAAGGGCGTTCAATTGCTCATGGAGCAAATTGAGAACAAGGCCCCGGCAAAGACCAAGCACGTCCACATCGGCT
>CAUDDU010000203.1 GCA_958448375.1 uncultured Collinsella sp. | reverse complement strand
AACGAGCAGCGCCAGGACCAGCTGCGTCGAATCGATGCCCAAAGCCGAGCCGTAACTGGTGGCCATGGAAATGACCGTGTGGACGCCATCGATATAGAAGAAGAACGCGACCATGTAGACCAGCACGGTCTTGTTGTGGGCGATCTCGCGCATGGTGTGTCCGACCTCGGAAAACACACCGCCCACGATGTGGCCGATAGTGTCCTCGGGACCGCGCTCGCGACCGTACTTTTGCTTATAGGTGCGAATGAGCGGCAGGGTAAAGATGAGCCACCAGGCACCAGTGATGATAAACGACAGACGCGTTGCCAACATGGTGGGGACGCCAAGAGCGGGACCACCCATGATGAGCGCCAGGCAGATGATGAACGGCACGGTGGAACCGATGTAGCCCCAGGCATAGCCCGAGCTGGACACGGCGTCCATGCGCTCGTCGGTGGTAATGTCGGGCAGCATGGCGTCGTAGAACGTCATAGAAGAGTTAAGGCCGATGGTGCACAGCACGTACACGGTCAAAAATGCCATGGCGGACATTGGGATAGCCTGCGCCAGGCAAAGAACCAGGCCCGTGAGGAAGAAGCCCAAGAAGAACTTAATCTTGTTGCCGGCGTAATCGGCAAGCGCGCCCAGAATGGGCATGAGCATGGCAATGACCAGCGAGGCGATCGTCTGAGCGTTGCCCCAAGCGACCACCAGGTCTGCCGAGGAAGCACCGGTATTGATGGCGTTAAAGTAGATGGGCACCACCGAGGTATTGAGCAACACGAGGGCCGAATTGCCCACATCGTACATAACCCAGTTACGCTCGAGCTTGGTGTATTTCATGGACAGGGCCCCTTCGTATTCGCCCGATATGCAGTTAGTTCATCGTACCCCAATTGCACAGAAGCGCTGGTAAGGATTCGGCAAAGGGGCAGGAGCGGTCATACGGACACGCAGGGCGAAACACCATCCCATCAAGGCAGTTGCGGTGAAATAGTTCCTGTTTAGCCCTCCGGGGCTTCATTCAGGAACTATTCCACCGCAACTTATTGAAACGGCTTGTTATTCCTCGCGGTCGAACTCCTCGTCGGCGTCGAGTACGCGGCCGCTATAGTTGATATGGCCGGTCACGGCATCCATGTCACCGGTCTCGATAAAGCGGGCAACGGTGAGCTCGTAATCGGTCAGCGCGCGCTCAAAGACCTCGGGGAAGCTCTCGGTCGAGACCTCATCGGTAAAGGGGTTCTTCCATGTCAGGTGGCCCAGGTTACCGGTCCGCTCGGGCAGCTCCGTCGTCACGCGATGAGCAAGGCCGTCGAGCAGCGAGTAGTCATGCACCAAGCCCTCAACCAGGGCAATCGCGCGCGTCTTTACCGAGCCGGCCGGCTCAATGGTGCGATAGAGCATCTGCATGTCCGAGACGGCGCCGGCGTACTCCCCCGCCGGGATGTCGATACCGTACACGCGCCCGGCGATGTAGCTCATCAGCACGCCGGCCACACGGTTGATGCGGTCGGTGGTGACGATCTCGCCCGCCGGCGGATAATCCTCGACCGTGGCACCGTCGCGCTTGAGCTGTAGCATCAGCACGTCCAGATCGCTTTCGAGCACGGCGTGAACTTGGCTGCCCGAAGCCTCGAGCTCGGGATCGGAATCTACAATGCCAAACTGCTGCTCGTAGACAAAGGGGTGGGCATTGCGGTCGAGTACATAGTGAGACAGCAGGCCCAGCGCAAAGGCGCGGCCCAGATTGGCGTCGCGCGGCTGCAGGTGCGACACGCCGTCGCGCAGGCACGAGAACTGGCGCGACATGCGCGAGCGGTGCATGACCTGAGCAAGCGACGTGCAGTCGGAAACGCGCGGCGTGAGCATGTGGAAGAAAAACGGGTCGGGACCTTGGTTTCCCAGGATAAAGGCGATGCGCTCCTCGTCGGACGTAATAACGCCCTGCGGAAGACGGTCGATGCTTTCCTCGCCAAACAGATGATGCGTAATGAGCGCGGGCATAATGATCCTTTCGATTTCATTCGATGTCACCCATTATGCCCACCGCACGGTCATGCCAAACCTGCGGCGGTAAACGATGATATGCAGACTGCCTACGCAAGCCCCAAGTGCGCCTTGACCTCGGCTGCGCGACGACGGGACACAGGCACCGTCGAGGTTACGCGATCGAGCCTGAGCTCCATAAGACCCGTGGAACCGATCTCGACATTATGCACGTCTTCCAAATTGACCAGATAACTGCGGTGGACACGGATAAAGCCCTCGGAGGCCAGGCGCCGCTCGAGCGAGGAAATCGACTCATTGACCAGGTATGTTCCCTCGGCGCAGACGGCGTTGCAAAAATCGGCGCGCGCCTCAAAGTAGCAGACATCCGCCACGGGAATGAACACCCTTTTGCCCCCACGATCCACCGTCAGGCGCAAGGGCTGGCGCGGAGCATGGACGACACGGCGAGCGCCCAGGGCGGTCTCGATCTTGTCGAGTGCCTTTGACAAGCGGGCATCCTCGACCGGTTTGACGATGTAATCGACAGCATCGAGGTTATAGGCATCAGCCGCATACTCGGCAAATGCCGTCACAAACACCACGACTGGCGGCGTCTTTAGGTTCTGCAGCGTCTCGGCAAGCTCAATTCCCGAGCGACCGGGCATGGTAATGTCTAAAAACAGCACGTCGGGCTTATTCGACAGAATCGACTCCACGGCTTCGGTGACATTGCCCGCTTCGGCAATCTGTCCCACACGCGTATCCTTTTCCAACAGATAGCGTAGCTCAGCCCTAATGGGAGGCTCGTCATCAACCACCAAGATGTTCCAGCCTTCGGACATATGCGCTTCCCCTCTTTTTCTCTCAATCCAACCGCGTGCTACACC
>CAUDDU010000202.1 GCA_958448375.1 uncultured Collinsella sp. | reverse complement strand
TTCTTCCACGGCCGTCTGGTGAGCATGGCCCGCGACGAGAAGATTCCGGCCGATACTGTTGCCGCCGTCTCTGCAGTGCACATCCTCGCGCCGTCGGTCTTCTTCGCCCGCTGCGCCGCCCTCGACGAGGCCCGCAAGAACGACGCCGAGACGTTCGACAACCTTGCGACCGCCTATGCCCGCGCCGCACACATCTCCAAGCCCGAGCTGGGTGCGGAGTACGACCGCGGCCTGATGGGCGAGGTCGAGCTCGCGCTTGCCGATGCCTCCGAGGCTGCTCAGACCGCTGTCGATGCCGCCCTTGCTGCCGAGGATTACCCGGCCGCATTTGCCGCCCTTGCCGCCCTGCGCGCGCCCATCGACCGCTTCTTCGATGAGGTCATGGTCATGGACAAGGACGAGCAGCTCCGCGATAATCGCCTTAAGCTGCTCAACCGCTTCGAGGCCGTTTTCTCCGGCATCGCCAACATCGGTGAGCTTGCCCGCAAAAAGTAAGCCAGCCTGCGCATAAGCGCTAAAGGAGCCCCGCATGGATTGCCCGGTCACCGCTCGTCCCACCGTTATCGTTATCTCCGACTCGCTCGGTGATACCGCTTGTGAGGTGGTGCTTGCGGCGTCCGGGCAATTTGATGAAGGGGCTTTTCTTCTCTTGCGCCTGCCCAAGGTGACCTCGGTGGAGCAGGTGGAGTCGTTTGTGGGCCCGCGCGTCGATGCCGACCATCGCGATATTGCCGTGTTCCACACCATTGTCGATCCGGCGCTTCGCGCCCGCGTGCTCGATTACCTGGGCATGCTGCATATTCGTTCGGTCGACCTGATTGGCCCGACGCTTGCCGTGCTGTCGTCGCTCATCGGTGTGCCGCCCAAGGGCGTCGCGGGTGTGATTCACAAGACCGATGACCGCTATTTCCATCGCATCGAGGCCATGGAGTATTTCGTTGAGCACGATGACGGGCGCGGCTGCGACGATCTGTCGGGAGCCGATATCGTGCTGCTGGGCGTATCGCGTACGTCCAAGACGCCGCTGTCGATGTATTTGGCCTATCAGGGCTACAAGGTCGCCAATGTCCCACTGGCGCATGGCATGGAGCCGCCCAAGTCGATTTACGAGGTCGACCCGATGCGCCTGTTCGGCCTGATTTCGACCGTCGATGTGATTTCCGAAATTCGCGATAGCCGCTTGGGCGATGACTACGCTCGTGCCGTTGCCGGCTCCTATGCCGAGCCCGAGAGCGTGCACAGCGAGCTCGAGGAAGCCCGTGCGCTCATGAAGCGCCTAGGCTGCTTTGTGGTGCGTACCGACGGCAAGGCCATCGAAGAAAGCACTGCCGAGATCATTAGCCACTTGGAGGAAATCCAAGAAGCCCGTGCCCGCCGCGCCGCCCGTCGAGCCCAACAAAGCTAGCTTATTGGGGTAGCTAAAAAGCCCCGTCTAAAAAGACTAACTAAAAATAATGCACGATAATGGTAAAGCGATTTAGCAAATTACTTGCATTTGACCTGCAAGTTTATTGAAGTGGTCTCTTCATAAGGTAACCACCTTTACCTACCGTTTACCGCCAGTTTTAGCACGTTTACCAAACCGCGCATCCTCTGCTCAAGCCTGCCCAAAACGCGCCGTATAGTTCCCTCACGGCCCGCATCCGGTGGGTCGATTCGTTACCACGGTCGTGCGCGTTAGTGCATGGAAGGGGAAGTATCGTGAGCGATTGCAAGAGGGTTTACCGTTTTGGAACCGACGCCCAGGGCACCTGTGTCACCGAGGGCGACAAGTCCATGAACTTCGTGCTTGGCGGCAAAGGCGCTAACCTTTCCGAGATGAGCCGTATCGGCCTGCCGGTTCCCGGTGGCTTTACCATTACCTGCCAGACTTGCGTCGAGTACTCCGGTGCCGGCAACGTGTGGCCCGAGGGCGCACTCGATGAGATCGTTGCCGCCGAGGCGGACCTCGAGGCCCGCTGCGGCAAGAAGCTCGGCGACGCCTCCGATCCGCTGCTCGTGTCGGTTCGTTCGGGCGCTCCGTTCTCCATGCCCGGTATGATGGACACGGTCCTCAACTTGGGCCTCAATGACGATTCCGTCCAGGGCCTCATCGCGCAGACGCAGAACCCGCGTTTTGCCTGGGATAGCTATCGTCGCTTTATCCAGATGTTCTCCAACGTCGTCATGGGTGTCGATGCCGACCTGTTCGAGAACGCCCTGACCCAGGCCCGCCTGGTCGCCGGCGTTCGCGTCGATTCCGAGCTTTCGGCCGAGGACCTGCAGGAACTCGTCGAGACCTTTAAGGGCATCTTCTCCGAGAACGTCGATGCCGCCCTGTATCCCGAGCTCGAGGTCGCCGATGGCAAGCCCGTCTTCCCACACGATCCGGAGCTCCAGCTGCGCCTTGCCATCCAGGCCGTCTTTGGCAGCTGGATGAACGAGCGCGCCTGCATCTATCGCAAACAGCACGGCATCTCCGACGAGCTCGGCACCGCCGTCAACGTGCAGGCCATGGCCTTTGGCAACAAGGGCGAGACCTCTGCGACAGGCGTCGCCTTTACGCGTAATCCGGCCGACGGCACCAAGGAGTTCTACGGTGACTTTTTGGTTAATGCCCAGGGCGAGGACGTCGTCGCCGGTATCCGCAACACCGAGCCCATCGCCGACCTCAAGACCACCCCGGGCCTCGAGTCCGCAGGTGAGGAGCTCGAGCGCGTGTTCCTGACGCTCGAGGATCATTACCGCGATATGTGCGACATCGAGTTCACCATCGAGCAGGGCAAGCTCTGGATGCTCCAGACCCGCGTGGGCAAGCGCACCGCCACCGCCGCCCTGCGCATCGCCATCGAAATGGTCGAGGAAGGCCTGATCACCCGCGAAG
>CAUDDU010000201.1 GCA_958448375.1 uncultured Collinsella sp. | reverse complement strand
TTGCCGTCGACCTTGACCTCAATCCAAGCAGTCTTGCCCTTGGCAACGGAGATCTTGACCTTCGTTACCTCGTTCTCTTCCTTTTTAGCCGTCGTCTTGGTGGCGTCCGAATCGGTCGACTCATCCGTCGCCTCATCGGTGTCCTCATCCTCGTCGACCGTTTCGGCCTTCTTAGAAGACTTCTTGGTCGTCGTCTTGGTAGCAGTGGGCGTCTCGGGCGTGGTCTCGGGCGTCGAAGATGCGCAGCCGCGCAGAAGTACCACGATGAGCACAATCAGCAGCAACGCCACGGCACCGATACCGGCGTAGACGATACGCGGATCGAGCCCGTTGTTTTGAGGAGCACGGGAACCGCCGCGTCCACGACTGGAGCTGCTGCGGCCGCCTCCCTGAGGCATACGGCCACGATTGCTATCGGTACGGCCGCGATAGCCACCCTGTCCCTGAAGGCTACGCTGACCCGAGCGGGGCGCAAGTTCACCGCGACCTTGATAGCCACGCTGGCCCGCACGCGGAGCCGAAGAGCGCTGGCCATACGGCTGTGGTTGAGAGCGAAGACGCGGCGTCACCTGCGTGGTGTCGGCGTCCGCATAGCCACCGCGAGAGCGTCCGGTGGAAATACCACGGTGACTGCGATCGGAATAGCCGCCGTCGCCGTAGCCGGCACGAGGGTCACGCGCCACGCCGCGGGCAGCGGGAAGTGCACGGTCCTCGGGCATCGGCGTACTGCGGAACCGGTCACGCTGTGAGCGAATCTCCTCGCCCGAACCCGTCTCGGTAATATAACCGGCCTGCTGAGGACGCTGTCCATAGCGGGTCGAACGACCGCCCTGAACCATCAGAAAGCGCCCGTTATCGACAGAGGAACGCGAATTGACGTAGCCGGCAGCGTCCTGGAAACGACCGCCCTGCTGCGACGTCTCGCGTTCGTATGCCATCAGGTCGTCAAAGTAGGCATTGACGACCTCACGCGGATTGAGGCCCAAAAAGCGAGCATAGCTCGAAATCATGCCCTGCGCATAGCCACGCGGCGGCATCGAAGCAAAATTACCGGTCTCGAAAAACTCGATGATCTGCGGCCTGATTTTGATGGTGTTGGCGACCTGCTGAATGGAAAGGCCCATTCGGCGACGCTGCTCGAGCAGCATGTCACCAAAGCGTGCAGCCATCAGAATCCTCCAAACTCACGATCTTCACGTGCCATCTCGGCGTCGACAGATTCCAGCGCGGCAAGCCCCTCCTCGTCCAACAGAACCTCGCGCGGCTTGGAACCGTCGGGCGGGCCGACGACACCCTTTTCTTCCAGCATGTCCATAATACGCCCGGCGCGCGCATAGCCAACCTTCAGACGACGTTGCAGGCCAGATGTGGAGCCCAGCTGCGATTCCACCACAATATGGGCGGCTTCCCAGATGAGCGGATCATCGTCTTGCGGCTCGGCGACTCCGGTGCGGACAATGCCGCCGCCACCAGCCATGGACATGGAAGCGGGCGCCACGGCGGACAGAATCTCCTCGTGGTAGTCGGGCTCGCTTTGCGACTTGACGAACTCGACAATCACGTTGATTTCGTCGTCCGAGACAAAGCAGCCCTGGATACGGCGAGGCTTGCCCCAGTCGACCTTTGAGAACAGCATGTCGCCCAAACCGGTGAGCTTTTCGGCACCCATCTGGTCGATGATGACGCGCGAGTCAATGCCCGTGGCGACGTTAAAGGCGATGCGGTTGGTGATGTTGGCCTTGATGAGGCCCGTCACCACGTTGGAGCTGGGGCGCTGCGTGGCAACGATAAGGTGAATACCGGCGGCACGGCCCAGCTGGGCGATACGCACAATCGACGCCTCGACATCCTTACCGGCGACCATCATCAAGTCCGAGAGCTCGTCAATAATGATGACCAGGTAGGGCATCTTTTGCGGCGGGTTGTCGTAATGCTCAAACTCGCCGGCGGCCTGCTTTTCATTGTAGGTCGAGATCTTACGCACGTTGAGACGCTCGAAGACCTTCAGGCGACGCTCCATCTCGGACACGGCCCATTGCAGAGCGCTCGCGGCCTGCTTGGGCTCGGTCACCACGGGCACATAGAGATGCGGCAGACCGTTATAGCCCGCAAGCTCGACGCGCTTGGGGTCGACCATAATCAGGCGAACATCCTCGGGAAGGGCGCGCATGAGCAAGGTCGTGATGATGGAATTGATCATCACCGACTTACCAGAACCGGTCGTACCGGCGATCAACAGGTGAGGCATCTTGGCGAGGTCGGCGACAACCGGCGTGCCCTCGGCGTCACGGCCGATAGCGAGCTCGAGCGGACCGCCCTTCACATAGGGCAGCACGTCGCCCAGATTGACGTTCTGGCGCTTGCGGTTGGGAATCTCGATGCCCACGAGCGAGGTGCCGGGGATCGGGGCAAAGATACGCACCGACTGGGCAGCGAGCGAAAGCGCAATATCGTCCTCGAGGCTCGATATCTTGCTCACGCGCTCGCCCTCGCCAGGTTGCAGCTTAAAGGTCGTCACCGTGGGGCCGGCGATCCAGCCGACCACGCGGGCACTGCGGCCAAACTCAAGCAAGGTGGATTGCAGCGACTCAGCGGTCTGCTCCAGCTCCTTATCCGAAGACGCAGCGGAAGCCGACTGCGGGTTGGCATGCAGGATTTCGAGCGGCGGAAGCTTAAGGCCGTCCTCTTCTTCGCCCTCGTTATCTGCGGCGCCGTCGTCCACTCCCCCATCACGAGCCGCAGTCGATTCGACAGCACTCGTGGCAGGTGCATCGGCAACCTTGGGATGCTTCAGGAAGTCGGGAATCTGAGGTGCGGCCGAGACGGGATTCACGGCAAACGGAGGCTCGGACTCGTCGATCTT
>CAUDDU010000200.1 GCA_958448375.1 uncultured Collinsella sp. | reverse complement strand
CAAGTCGGAGCACGCCTACGCCGACGAGTGCGACCTGGGTCACCAGTTTGAGCCCGAGGAGCTCATCGCGCCCAAGAGCCAGCTCACCGGCGAGGTGCCCGAGCTGCGCCCGGTCGACAACCTCTACTTTGACCTGCCGGCCTACCTCGACTTTATGAAGACCTATACCGCCAAGCTCGCCCAGAACCCGCAGGTTCGCTCCGTGGTCTCCAAGACCATGGAGGAGTGGCTGCTGCCGGCCCAGCTCTACATCCAGAACAAGTTCCGCGAGGCCTTCGATGCCGTCGAGGATCAGCTTCCCGAGCACACCGTGCTGGAGCCCGAGGGCAACAAGAGCAGCTTTACCGTCACCTTCCCCAGCTGGAAGGAGCGCGACGATGCCCACGCGGTGCTCGCCAACGGCGGCGTGCGCTTCCGCAGCGGCAAGGCGCTCGTACCCTTCCGCATCACCGGCAACATCGACTGGGGCGTTCCGGTGCCCGAGGTCGATGGCGTCTCCGACGTCACCTGCTGGTGCTGGCCCGAGAGCCTGTGGGCTCCCATCAGCTATACGCGCACCGTGCTCGCACGCGATGCCAAGGCCGCCGGCGTGACCGAGGGCGTCGCCGCCCAGGATGCCGCCCTCATGGGCGAGCCCGCCGCCGATTCCACGCAGGTCCCCGCGCCCACCTACCAGCACAGCTCGCTCGACTGGCGCGACTGGTGGTGCTCGGATGACGCACAAATCTACCAGTTCATTGGCCAGGACAACATCTACTTCTATTGCATCGCGCAGACCGCCATGTGGGAGGCCCTGGGTTGGAACCTCACGCAGAGCACCGTCAGCGCCTGCTACCACCTGCTCTACATGGGCAAAAAGGCAAGCTCGTCCTCGCAGACGCCTCCCCCGCCGGCAGACGACCTGCTCAACCACTACACCTGCGAGCAGATGCGCGCGCACTGGCTGTCGCTCGGCCTGTCCGAGAAGCCGGTGAGCTTTAGCCCCAAGGCATACGACACCCGCGTGACCGGCAAGGACAAGGACGGCAACGAGGTGCACGCCTGCGACGACAAGCGCGTCATCGATCCGGCCCTTAAGGAAAGCGCCCTTTTGACCGGCGTCTTCAACCGCCTGGCCCGCAGCTGCTTCTACGGCGTCGCCGTCAAGGAGGGCGACGAGAGCCCCTATCGCAACGGTTGCATCCCCGCCGGCGCCGCCTCGGCCACCGTGGTGGAGGCCGCCGAGCAGGCCGCCCTCGCGTTTGAGCAGGCCATGTACAAGTTCGAGACGCACCGCGCGCTCGCTGTGTGCGACGACTACCTGCGCGCCGCCAACAAGCGCTGGAGCGACGCCTCCAAGGCCGCCAACAAGCTTGAGGGCGAGCAAGCCAATACCGCGATGACGCAGGCCCTCGTCGACGCCTTCACCGAGCTGCGCGTGGCGACCGTGCTCATGCACGGCATCGTCCCGGCCGGCTGTGAGCTCATCTGCGAGTACTTCGACGTCGACCCGGTCGCCTTCTTTAGCTGGGATAACATCTTTGCCTCCACGGATGAGTTTGTGGAGAGCCTGGGCGAGAAGCCCGGCGAGCACCGCGTGAAGCCGCTGCCCCCGCGCTTCGACTTCTTTAGCAAGCACGAGAGCCAGTACTAAAGCACGCCAGCAGCGGCGTGCCCGGAAAGTAGTCAATTTGGAACGGGAAGGAAAGACGGATGTCCAAGCCGCGTCGTCGTAAGCAGAAAAAGCAGGTCAAGGCCGAGCTCAAGCTTAGGCAGTTTGCCTCCACCGAGCTTTCCGACCAGCTTGCCGCCCAACACTCCGCCGCCGACCTGCCGCGCTTTATGGTCGACACGGTCGCCGGCGCCTATGCGCCCGCCGATGCCGAGCTCATGATCGAGGGCTTTGGTGCCGCGGCCACACGCCCGGTCACACTGCGCGCCAACACGCTCAAGGCGACCGCCGAGGACATCGCTGCGGCGCTCGATGCAGCCGGCATCGCCCACAACCCCGTCGTCTGGTACCCAGACGCCTTTATCCTGCCCGAGGCCCAGGTTTCCGATCTGTGGGATCTCGACATCTACCGCGACGGCAAAATCTATCTGCAGAGCCTGTCGTCCATGATGCCGCCGTTGGCCCTGGGCGTTCAGGCCGGCGAGGACATCCTGGACATGTGCGCAGCCCCCGGCGGCAAGACAACGCAGATCGCCGCCCTCACCCAGGGACAGGCGCACCTCACCGCCTGCGAGATGAGCATTCCCCGCGCCGAAAAGCTTGAGTCCAACCTCCACCGCCAAGGTGCCAAAAACGTGCCCGTCATGCGCATCGACGCACGCGAGCTCGACGAGTTCTTCCGCTTTGACCGCATCCTGCTCGACGCTCCCTGCACCGGCACGGGCACCGTCATCAACGGCAACGAGAAAAGCCTGCGCGGCCTCACCGAGCAGTTGCTGAGCAAGTGCGCCCGCTCGCAGCGAGCACTTCTGGACCGCGCCATGGGTGCCCTCAAACCGGGCGGCACGCTCGTCTATTCGACCTGTTCGATCTTGCCGCAGGAAAACGAGGACGCCCTGCAAGAGGCCCTCGACAAGCATATGGACTGCGAGCTTATCCCCCTCGACGGCACGCCGAGCGAAAGTGAAACGCAACGTGCTCAGGAAGCTGGCGAAGAGCCACACATCGAGAGCAACGCTCTCACCGAGGCCATCGCCGCCGGCCACGTCTCGTCCGTCGCCAACGGTATGCCCGGCACGCTGACCATTCCGCCTAGCCGCGACTTTGAGGGCTTCTACATTGCCCTGATCCGAAAACGCAGCTAGCGCACGGATCCAAAACTCAACAAGCTATCTCTGTGCGCGTTTGCCCTGCTGGTCGCGATGCTGTTTAAG
>CAUDDU010000199.1 GCA_958448375.1 uncultured Collinsella sp. | reverse complement strand
CAGAATCAGGTGCAGCGGACGGTGGAACACCTCGGCTACCTGGTGAAAGGTGTTGCTGAGCGCGCCCTGAAACGTCATAAAGGCGAAGAGGGCGGGAACAATGGGCTTGAGCACGCCGATCTGCTGGGGAAAGAGCACGCCGAGCGCCACGCAAATCGGAACGATGATCTGCATATGCCCCGCGAGGAACTTTCCTAGTCCAGCCCATTGCTTCATATGCCCCGTGACTCTCTTTATCCGCGAACTCGTTTGTATGGATATGCTAGACGTTCGTATGCGTCCGTGCGGCTGGAACGCTCGATTATTTCGAGGCCATTACCGCCATCGTTTGCCGAAACCGCGGCGCACCGCGGCGTTTTGCGTCCGCGCTGCACGGTATAATAAATCCGTTCAACAGATCTGCCTGCCGAAGCGGGCATACACAGAGGACTCATCGCTATGAACCGTGAGAGGTATCGCGGCGACCTGCCCCTATCAGGGGTGGGTGCCTATGTCATCGCTTAAGACGACGCATCGCTGGGCGGTCGCTCGGCAAAACCCCGAGCTCGAAAAGGAGCTTTCGGCTGGTCTGGGCATTCCCGGGCTGGTGGCGCGCATTATGGTCGCGCACGGCATTGGCTCCATCAAAGAGGGCCAATTGTTTTTGACGCCTTCGCTCGATCGCGACTGGGCCGACCCACTCATTATCCCGGGCATGTCGGTCGTTGCCGACCGCGTCGAGCGTGCTATTCGCAACCACGAGCACATTGCAGTCTTTGGCGATTTTGACGTTGACGGCATTACGTCGACCTGCCTGTTGACCGAGGCACTGCGCACGTTTGGCGCCGATGTCACGCCGTTTATTCCGCATCGCTTTGATGAGGGCTACGGTCTTTCGCGCGCGGCACTCGACCGCGTTAACGAGCTCGCTCGCCCCCAGCTGATCGTGACCGTCGATAACGGCATTGCCGCCAAGGAAGAGGTTTCCTATCTGGAGAGCCTGGGGATCGATTTGGTGGTCACGGACCATCACGAGCCCTCCGACCAGGTGCCGCAGGGTGTGCCCCTGACCGACCCCAAGCTCGAGGACCAGGGCCCCTCGCGCGAGCTTGCCGGTGCTGGTGTGGCGCTCAAGCTGGTGCAAGTCCTGGGTGAGCGCCTGGGCAAGCCGTCGTATTGGCGTTCGCTAATCGAGGTCGCGGCGCTGGGCACCGTGTCCGATATGATGCCGCTTACGCCCGAGAACCGCGCACTGGTCGCCGAGGGCATCCAGCAGATGCGCGTGACGGCCCGTCCCGGCTACATCGCACTTGCCGCGCTCGCCAAGGCGGACCTTTCGAGCATTACGGCGGATGGCCTGTCATTCTCGCTCATTCCCCGCTTAAACGCTGCCGGTCGTATGGCCGATCCCAAGCTGGCGCTCGACCTGCTGCTTGCCTGCAATCCCATCGAAGCAAGCGCGCTGGCAGCTGAGCTCGAGGAAATCAACCGCCAGCGCCGTGAGATCGAGGCGGAGCTCACGCGCGATGCCATGGCAAAGGTCGAGGAGACCTATGACGGCGGACGCGCGATCGTCGTGGGCGGCGAAGGCTGGCACGAGGGTGTCAAGGGCATCGTGGCAAGCCGTCTGACCAACCGCTATCACGTGCCGGCGCTGCTGTTCTCGATCGAGGACGGTATCGCGCGCGGCTCTGGTCGCTCGGTGGGCAAAGTTAACCTGTTTGACGCCGTCGAGCGCTGCTCCGACCTGCTGATTCGTCGCGGCGGACATGCCGGTGCGGTGGGTGTGACCATCGAGGCATCCAAGCTCGATGAATTCCGTCGTCGCCTTTCCGCCGTGCTATCGGAGATTCCCGCCGAGGACTTTGAAGACATCGACGAGGTCGCCGCCACGGTCGACCTTTCCGAGCTGAATATCGAGACTATAGAGCAGATTTCCCGTCTTGAGCCGTTTGGCCAGGGCAACAAGGTGCCGCTGCTGGCCGCCGAGGGCGTGACGATGTGCGATCGCGCCGTGGTGGGCAAAACCGGCGAGCACATGCGCTTTGTGGCGACCGATGGCGCCGCGAGTGTGCCGGCCATTATGTTCCGCGTGCCGCAAATCGATAAGCTCATCAACTGCGATAGCGCTGTCGACTTGGTGTTCGAGGCCGTTGCCGAGCATTGGCAGGGGCGTGTGAAGCCCAAGCTCATGATCAAGGATGTTCTGGTCCGCGATACCACGCTGCCCAGCGTCGACGATCCGGCATGCGAGCTTCGTCGTGGCGTGCAGCCGGCGGATTCCGGCCTGCGCCTGGAGTCGCGTAAACGCGAGACGCTCGCCCAGCTTTCTTATACCGAGCTGACGCGCTCGCTTATCCATAGCTTTATAGGCTCGAACCAGCCGCATCGCGCGCAGGTCGAGGCGCTCGATGCCCTGGCCGATCACCAAAGTGTTCTGGCCGTTATGGGAACGGGGCGCGGCAAGTCGCTCATCTTCCATGTGCATGCCGCGCGCGAGGCGGTCCTTCGCGGGCGTGCGAGCATCTTTGTCTATCCGCTGCGTGCGCTCGTTGCCGACCAGGCCTATCACCTCTCGTCGACGATGGCAGCGCTTGGCATTGGCGTTGGCATGCTGACCGGCGAGACCGTGGAGGCCGCACGCGATGACGTGTTCGCCGGTCTAGCTTCGGGCCGCACCGGTATCGTGCTCACGACGCCCGAGTTCCTGTCTATCCACCGTGACCGTTTCGCGCGTTCGGGCCGCATCGGCTTTGTCGTTATCGACGAGGCGCACCACGCCGGCCTTGCCAAGGGCGGCGACCGCAGCGCCTATCTCGACATGCCCGATATCCTCAAAGCCCTGGGCGACCCGGTCGTTATGGCTGCGACGGCCACCGCGACGGCTCCGGTCGTGGC
>CAUDDU010000198.1 GCA_958448375.1 uncultured Collinsella sp. | reverse complement strand
CCCGGCGGCTTTTGGAAACCTTGATCGAAAGAAGGACTCGGATGTATTCAAAGACCACGACCGTTGTAAACGCAAGCGGCATCCATGCCCGCCCTGCCTCATTGTTTGTTCAGAAGGCATCCGGGTTTGGAAGCAAGGTGACCGTGCGCAACGTTACCAAGGGCAGCGACCCCAAGGATGCTAAGTCGATTCTCATGGTTATGGGTTTGGGGATGGCGTGCGGATGCGATGTCGAGATTGCGGCCGATGGTGCCGACGAGCAGGCCGCCGTCGATGCGCTGGTTGAGCTGATCGAGAGCGGTTGCGGCGAGTAACCGCAAGGCTTTGATGAGAGGGGAGAGGGCGATGGCTCGAGGGTTTCGTGGGGTGACGACAATCGTTCGCCGGCAGGAGGCTCGCCGGTCCATGTTGGCGCTTGCAGGCGTGGCCTGCGCGTATGCGGGGATGCTTGTACTTATGGAGGCGACGACAGGTGCGGTCGCGCCGCCGCTCGTGCCCGTAGTGTCATCAATCTCGCTTTTCGTTTCAATCGCCGGTATCGCATTGGTGATTGCATTTGAGGTCCGCGCGTATCGTGCACTCACGGAAGCGTGTGACGCTGAGCCCCAAATGGGTGACAAGATGCTGCTCGGTGCCGCACTTTGGTTTTTGGGCGGTCTGCCCCAGGCATTCGTGACGCTACTGCGCACCGTAGCGATTACTGGCACGCTCGATATCAAACAGACGCTCATCCAGATCGGCGTGACGCTGACCCTGGCACTCCTTGCCTGGCCACGTTATCGCGATTGCTTCTAGGTTGTTTTAAAGCGCGCAATGGCAAAAGATGGCCCGCTGATTCTGCGTAATCAGCGGGCCATCTTTTTGTAGTTATGATATTGGGCTTACGCCGCCTCGTCGAACTGCGAATTGTACAGGTCAGCGTAGAAGCCGCCCTGGGCGAGCAGCTCGTCGTGCGTGCCCTTCTCGACGATGTCACCGTCGCGGATCACCAGGATTACGTCGGCGTTGCGGATCGTGGACAGGCGATGCGCGATGACAAAGCTGGTACGGCCCTGCATCAGCGCATCCATGGCACGCTGAATGAGCTCCTCGGTGCGGGTATCCACGTTGGAGGTCGCCTCGTCCAGAATCAGCGCCGGACGGTCGGCCAAAATGGCGCGGGCGATGGTCACGAGCTGGCGCTGACCCTGCGACAGGTTAGTGCCCTCCTCGTTGATCATAAAGTCGTAGCCGCCGGCGAGCGTGTGGATAAAGTGGTCGCAGCGTGCAGCGCGTGCAGCGGCCTCGACTTCGGCATCGCTCGCATCGGGACGTCCGTAGCGGATGTTCTCGCGGATGGTGCCGTTAAACAGCCAGGTATCCTGCAGCACCATGGCAAACTCGCCGCGCAGCGCCGCGCGGTCCCAGTCGCGCACGTCGATGCCCTCGACGCGCAGCGAGCCGCCGTCCACATCGTAAAAGCGCTGCAGCAGCTTAATGAGCGTGGTCTTGCCGGCGCCGGTGGGGCCGACGATGGCCACGGTCTGGCCGGGCTGTGCCTCGCAGCTAAAGTCGTGGATGATGGTCTTGTCGGGCGTGTAGCCAAACTTGACATGGTCAAACTCCACGTGGCCGGGGCGCTTTTCGGGAATCTGCGCGTCGGCCTTCTGTTCCTCCTCGGGCGCGGCCAGGAACTCAAAGACGCGCTCGGTGGCAGCTGCCATCGACTGCATCGTGTTGCTTACGTTGCCCAGTTGCTGCACGGGCTGCGTAAAGTTGCGAACGTACTGGATAAAGCTCTGGATGTCGCCGGGCGTGGCGTTGCCGGTCAGTGCGAGCTGTGCGCCCACCACGACAACGCCCACGTAGCCCATGTTGCCCACCAAACTCATGAGCGGCATCATCAGGCCCGACAGGAACTGCGAGCGCCAGCCACTAATAAAGAGGCGGTCGTTTTGACGGTCGAACTCCTCGATCGAGGCCTCGGCGCGGTCGAACACCTGAATGACGTTCTGGCCGGCAAAATCCTCCTCGATAATGCCGTTGACGGTGCCTAGGACCTGCTGCTGCTCGCGGAAGTACGGCTGCGAGAAGTGAATCATCACCATTAAGATAATCGCGGCGGCCGGCAGCGTGAGCACGGTGACACCGGTGAGCGGCAGGCTGATCGACAGCATCATGACGAGCACGCCGATAATCTGCGTCACCGACGTGATGAGCTGCGTCACGCTCTGGTTGAGCGACTGACCCAGCGTATCGACGTCGTTGGTGATGCGGCTGAGCACGTCGCCCTTGCTGTGGCCGTTAAAGTAACTCATCGGCACGACGGCAATCTTGGCGGCAATCTCCTTGCGCATGCGGTAGCAGATCTTTTGCGTGACACCGGTCATGAGCCAGCCCTGGATCAGGCTGCAGGCAGAGCTCGCCAGATACAGGCAGAGCAAAAAGCCGAGCGTCTTGGCGATCCAGTTAAAGTCGACATCGCCGGTGCCGTTGACCTTGGCAACCAGGCCCTCGAACAGCTTGGTCGTAACCTGGCCGAGTACCTTGGGTCCCACAATGTTAAAGATGACCGAGCATACGGCAAAGGCGACGGCGACAAACACGGCAACCTTGTGCTGGCCGATATAGCCGAGCAGCTGCCTCATGGTGCCCTTAAAGTCCTTGGCCTTTTCGCCGCGACGCATGCCGCCCATGCGGCCCATGGGTCCACGCTGACGGGTGGGCTTGGGAATTTGGGTCTTGGTCTCGTCTGCCATTAGCGCTCGCCTCCTTCCATGACGGCTGCAATCTCTTCTTGGGTAAGTCCCAGCTCCTTGGCGGAAAGCTGCGACTGTGCGATTTCCAGGTACGCCGGGCAGCTGCGCAGCAGCTCCTCGTGCGTACCGGTGCCCACCACGTGGCCGTCGTCG
>CAUDDU010000197.1 GCA_958448375.1 uncultured Collinsella sp. | reverse complement strand
CGATCCGCGACGGTTTTATCTCCGTCATCCCCATCATCATCTTCTCGTCCATCTTCTGCCTCGTAGCCTCGGTCCCCAACATCTGGGGTTTCTACTGGCCCGATGACATCAACAACGCCTTGTGGAAGTGCTACAACTACTCCATGGGCATCCTGGCAATCGCCTGCGCCGCCACCACGGCCAAGCACTTCGCCGACGCCCAGAACCGCGATCTGCCCAAGAATAACCAGATCAACTTTATCTCGTGCATGTGCGCGGCCATCATCGGCTTCTTGCTCCTTTCGAGCGACACCATCGCCACGGATGCCGCCAGCGGCTTCAACACCACCTACCTTGGTTCCAAGGGCCTGCTGACCGCCTTCATCGCTGCGTTTGTGACCGGCATCATCTACAAGTTCTTTATCAAGCGCAACATCACCGTCAAGATGCCCGAGCAGGTTCCGCCCAACATCTCGCAGACCTTTAAGGACATCATCCCCTTCTCCGTCTGCATCACCGTCTTTTGGGTCTTTGACATCGTCTTCCGCGCTGCTTTTGGCTTCTGCTTTGCCCAAGGCGTCATCCAGGTGTTCCAGCCCCTGTTCACCGCTGCCGACGGCTACATCGGTCTCGCCGTGATCTACGGCGCCATGAGCCTCTTCTGGTTCGTGGGCGTCCACGGCCCCTCGATCGTCGAGCCCGCCATCGCCGCCGCCCTCGTTGCCAACATGACCGACAACCTGGCTGCGTTCCAGGCTGGTCAGCACGCTTCTGCTGTCCTGACCCAGGGTGCCCAGTACTTCGTCGTCTGCATGGGCGGCACCGGCGCCACGCTCGTCCTGGTCTTTATGTTCTGCTTCCTGGCCAAGTCTCAGGAGATGCGCGCCGTCGGTAAGGCAGCTATCGTCCCCGTGTGCTTTGCCGTCAACGAGCCGCTGCTGTTCGCCGCGCCCATCGTGCTCAACCCCGTCTTCTTTGTCCCGTTTGTCTTTGCCCCGATCGCCAACATCTGGATCCTCAAGATCTTTATCGACTTCTTGGGCATGAACGGCTTTATGTACACCCTGCCCTGGACCGTCCCCGGCCCCATCGGCACCATCATGGGCCTGGGCTTCCAGCCGCTCGCCTTTGTGATGCTCGCCCTTATCCTGGTCGTCGACTTTGCGCTGTACTACCCGTTCTTCCGTGCCTATGACGCCCAGAAGTGCGCCGAGGAGGCTGAGATCTCCCAGGAGGAGCTCGCCGCCAAGAACGCCGAGAAAGCCGCCAAACTCAACGATGCCTTCCAGGGCAAGGCCGACGCCAAGAGCGTTGCCGCCGGCGCCGCTGCCGAGGCCGTAAAGGCCGACGCCCCCGCCGCTTCCGCAGCGCCCGCCACCGAGGCTGCGACCGCCAGCGACCTCAACGGCAAGCGCGTGCTCGTACTCTGCCAGGGCGGCGGTACCTCGGGCCTGCTCGCCAACGCGCTGGCCAAGGCCGCCAAAGAGCGCGGTATTAACCTCGAGACCGCTGCCGAGGCCTATGGCAACCACGTTGACATGCTCCCCGACTTTGACCTGGTCGTCCTGGCCCCGCAGGCCGCAAGCTACCTGGCCGACCTTCAGAAGGACTGCGAGCGCGTGGGCAACAAGTGCGTCGCCTGCCGTGGCAAGCAGTACATCGAGCTCTCCCAGAACGGTGACAAGTCTCTCGCCTTCGTAAGCGAGCAACTCTCGAAGTAAGTAACGCTCAGGGCCAGCCGATCATCCAAGACCGGTTGGCCCTTCAATTTAGACGATTGGATATTTCATCATGTCCGTTAACCCTGCTAGCGTCACCAACCCGCCCGCGCAGTTTCCCGAGGACTTTGTCTTTGGCGGTGCCACCGCTGCCTACCAGGTAGAGGGCGAGACCCGCACTCACGGTAAGGGCAAGGTTGCCTGGGACGACTTCCTGAAGGCCCAGGGGCGCTTTTCCCCCGATCCCGCTTCGGACTTCTACAACCAGTACCCCGTCGATCTGGAGCTATGCGAGGAGTTTGGCATCAACGGCATCCGCCTCTCCATTGCCTGGAGCCGCATCTTCCCCAACGGCACCGGTGAGATCAACCCCGAGGGCGTGCAGTTCTACCACGACCTTTTCGCCGAGTGCCACAAACATCACGTTGAGCCGTTTGTCACGCTGCATCACTTCGATACGCCGCTTCCCCTCTTTGAGAAGGGCGATTTCCTCAACCGCGAGACCATCGACGCCTTTGTGGACTTTGCCACCTTCTGCTTTCAGGAGTACGCCGACCAGGTGACCTATTGGTTCACCTTTAACGAGATCTGGGCGGACGCCTCCAACACCTACATCGAGGGCACCTTCCCCGGCGGCGTCAAGGCGCATCTTGCCGAGGCCTTCCAGTGCGAGCACAACATGATGCTCGCCCACGCCAAGGCCGTGCTGGCCTTCCACAACGGCGGCTTTAAGGGCAAGATCGGCGTCATCCAGTCGCTGGAGTTTAAGTATCCGCTCAACGAGAACGACCCCGCCGACATCAAGGCCGCCAATAACGAGCACGTGCTGCAGAACCAGTTCTTGCTCGACGCCACCTTCCGCGGCGACTATGCTCCCGACACCCTCGAGTGCGCCAACCGCCTGGCTGCCGTCTCGGGCGGCACCATCGAGATCCTAGACGAGGACCTCGAGATTATGCGCGAGGCCGCGCTCTACAACGACTACCTGGGCGTTAACAACTACCAGTGTCGCTTCCTCAAGGCTTACGATGGCGAGAACGACCTGCACCACAACGGTACAGGCGAGAAGGGCACCGGCCGCTGGCGCGTTAAGGGTATTGGCGAGCATGTGAACAAGCCCGGCATCCCCACCACCGACTGGGACTGGATCATCTATCCCGAGGGTCTGTTCGACCTGCTCGTCTACATTAAGCAGCGCTACCCTA
>CAUDDU010000196.1 GCA_958448375.1 uncultured Collinsella sp. | reverse complement strand
CATATCGCGGTCGCCGTCACCCCAGGCAAGATGCGTCGTGCCATCTGCCGCAACATCGACAAAATGCACGTGGGCGACATCATCGCCAAGCAGATCGAAATAATCGTCGATGGTATCCCCTGCCACCGCCATAGCGCCCAAATCCAGACACGCCTTAAGTGCCGGATGATCAACTGCCTCGATCATGCGCTTCGTGTCGGCCGCCGAGTTCACGATCATCGACTCAACCGGCTGTAGGGCCTCGAGCACCAGTCGCACGCCGCGCTCTCCCGCATGCTCGGCAATCGCACGCAGCATCGAGGCGCTGCGACCCCACGCGTCCTCGATCGGCTCGTTCAAAAATGCCCAGCCGCTCGAGACCATGACCTGCTCGGCTCCAAGTTCCGCCGCGATATCCACAACGTTCTTAAAGTACGCGAGCGTGCGGGCACGCGCCTCATTCCCACGCGCCGCGATATTCCACGGCTTGGGGTTGTTCTGTTCGGGACAAAGCCCCACAATCCGAACCCCATACCGCTGCGACAGCCCCCGCACCTGCCCGAGCGAATCGTATCCATGGCAATCGACATACAGATGCATCGCCCCGGTCCAAAGCTCGCAACACGTGTAGCCCGAGGCCGCTGCCGAAGAAAAGAATTCCTCAAGGTCAAAATAACGATGGCTGATATTCATGACGGCAAGCTGCGGATACTCCATCTTGTCCACCTTTCGGCAAAAGGGCGCCGCAGCACAGTGTGCGCGACGCCCCCTCTTACATTATTCTCATTATGACGGATGCCCTACTGAACACCAAGCACTCCAAAGAACGCGCCGGCGATACTCACGAGCAGGATCACGAGCATGATGACCAGCGGATTCATCTTCTTCTTGAGCATGAGATAGACGATTCCAAACAGCCCCATCGTGACAAAGCCCGGGAAGATTCCGTTGAGCAGCTCGGCCAGCGTCTGAGCACCATCGCCCGCACCGACCATGAGCGGAATGTCCACGGTGACCATCTCCATGGTCATAGCGCCGATCACCATGGCGCCCATGATAGAGGCCATCTTGACGATCGTGTCCATAATGCCCGATTCCTGGACCTTGCTGATCATGTCCGAGCCAAAGCGATACCCCACAAACGTCAGCAGGTAACGGATGATGTAGTGAGGGACATTGAACACAAGCAGGAACAAAATCGGGCCAAGAATAGAGCCCTGTAGCGCCAGCGACGTGCCGACACCCGTTGCCAAAATTCGCAGCGTGCCCCAGTAGAAGGCATCGCCCACGCCGGACAGCGGCCCCATCAAAGCAAGCTTGACATTAGAGATCGCGCTCGTGTCAAAGCTATCGTCAGTAGCGTTGACCTCCTCCATTGCAGCGGCGATGGACATGGGGAGCGTCGAGATGTACGGCGTGACGTTATAGAGCTCCATATGGCGCTTGAGGGCGGCCTTAAAGTCCGCATCCTGCGGATACAGCTTGCGAAGGATCGGCATAAGGGCCCACATAAAGCCGATATGGCCCATACGCTCGTAGTTCCAGGAATGCTCATAGGGAATCGAGCGCCAGAACAGCTTCTTAAGGTCTGCGCGGGAAATCAGCCCGTCGTAAGAAGACTCAAACTTAAAACTCATCGAACCCACTCCCAATCGCAGGATCATCGGTTGCCACTGCGGGCTGCTCCGCCTTTTTCTTGTCACCCAAAACCGTCATCGCGACGACGATGATCGCGGCAAAGATCGCCACGCCCGTCGTGCTAATGCCAAAGTAGGCGACGAGGAAGAAGCCAGCGAAGAAGAACGGCGCCACCGTCTTGTTCATAATCATCTGAGCCAGCATCGCAAAGCCGAGTGCGGGCAAGAAGGCGGCGGCGACATCCATACCGGTCTGAACGAAATCGGGGATGATGTTGAGCAGGCTGGCAACAGCATCGGCGCCAAAGAAGAATGCCAGGGGAATAATCAGCAGGCCGCACCAGCTCTGCGCGTAGCCGGCGATGAGCATGTTGCGCGTGATGGCCTTGGTGTCTCCGTCCTCGACGTTTTTGTCGATACGGTGCACCAGCAGCAGCATCACCGGCTGGCCCAAGGCGGTATCGAGCGCCAGGACGATCGTTGCGATGGGAATGCCCAGGGTCAGGGCCGCCGAAGCGTCCGCGCCGGCCTGCATGGCAAGAGATACGCCCAGGATAGTGCCGGAAATCGTATCGGGTGGGTTATACGCACCGACCGAGATGGCGCCGACCATGGCAAGCTCCATCGTGGCGCCCATGATCGTGCCGGTCACCATGTCGCCCATGACAAGGCCAACCAGAGGTCCGAGCACGATCGGGCGCTGGAGGTAGCTCGTACCCGTCAGCCACTCGGAATAGCCCAAAAGGGCGATCAGGAAAATCAGGATTGTCTTGATAACCATGACAGCCCCTAACCGATAACCTTCGCGGCGTCAGTCTTCGCATCTGCCGGAATCATCTGAATGAACAGTTCATAGCCCTCGCCGAGCAGCTCTTTGACGTATGCCTCGTTTTCGGGCGTAAGGAACACGCTCGTCGAGACCTGGCGGGCATTCTCGCTAAAGGCAACGTTGCCGAGGTTGATCTTCTTGACTCCCATCGCCTTGGCGACGGCACCGGCCTGCTGGATCGTCTCGCAAACCACGAAGAGCTTGTACTTGTCGGTCACTCCGCTCTGGAGCGCCTTGACGGCATCCTCGGTGTTTTTGACAACGACCTTGCAGCCCTCCGGCTTTGCAAGGGACAGGGCCTGCAGACGAAGCTTGTCATTGAGGACCGTGTCGCTCACCAACAGGATGCAATCGGCACCCAGAGCCGAGGTCCAGCTAACGGCAACCTGGCCGTGAAGCAGTCGATAGTCCACGCGAATCATCTGAATCATGATGTGCTCCCTAGTGGTTAAAACTCATCGAGTTCGGCCTGCCCCAGCAGGTCGTTGACGT
>CAUDDU010000195.1 GCA_958448375.1 uncultured Collinsella sp. | reverse complement strand
ACCTCGTCGTGCTTGCGCCACGGGCCGACGGACTCGCCAAAGCTCATCTTAAGGACGGCGATAAAGCCGCCGAGCCAGCCGATCGGCGCAAACTGCACCAGCGGGAACAGCGAAAACACCCAGGTCAGCAGGACGACTGCCGCCGCTCCCGCAAAGTTGGCGATCCAGTAGTCGCGCTTGGTGATGACGCGCTTTTCGCACGCCCACTGGCCGCACAAAAAGCCGATGTAGATCGCAAAGAGAAAGAGCACCAGCGCAAGCACCACGAACGTCCAGCTCATGGGCGCTACTCCTCGTGATGGTGGCCGCAGCAGCACTCGTGGCCGTCATCATGGCCGTGGCCGCCGCAGCACTCGTGGTCCTCGCCATGGTGGTGGCCACAACCGCACTCGTGGTCGTCACCATGCTCGCCGCAACCGCAGCCGTCCTCGTGGGCACCGTGCTCCTCGGGGCGATACTGCGACCAGTCCAGACCGGCAGCGATGGCGTCGGCCTCCTCCTTGTAGAGTACCGTGATGGCCTGGGTGCCCAGCTTGGCACCACCGATGGCGTCAAGCATGTCGTAGAGCGTAAAGGCCACGTCGGCACCGGGCAGAGCGAGCTCACGATCGTCGGCATAGGCGAGCGCCAAGCGCAGGTCCTTAATGAAGTGCTCGACCATAAAGCCGGGCTTGTAGTCGCCGTCAAGCGCCTTGGGCGCCAGGCTCTCCATAGCGCCGGACTTGCCGGTACCGCCCAGGATCATCTCGCGGGTCTTCTCCAGATCAAGGCCGCTCAGCTCGGCAAATGCCATGGCGTCTGCCATGCCAACCATGCAGGCGCCCAGCGACACCTGATTGGCGAGCTTGGCAGCCTGGCCCTTGCCGGCGCCGTCGAAGCAGCAGATGTTTGCCGCAAAGGTGGCAAGGATGTCGCGGACCGGGGCGATGTCGTTCTCGGTAGCGCCCACGATAGCCGTGAGCGTGCCGGCGATAGCACCCGACTCACCGCCGGTGACGGGGCAGTCAAACGCCATGCGACCAGAAACCTGGGCGGCCTCGGCAATGTCACGGGCGAGCTCGGGCGAGCTCGTGGTGAGGTCGATCAGGACCGCGCCGGGCTTAGTGCACGCGAGCAGACCGTCGCCCGCCAGGTAGAGCTCCTCGACCTCGGAGGGATAACCCACCATGGTAAAGACGACGTCGGCGTTCGCCGCGGCATCTGCCGGCGTATCGGCCCAGACGGCACCGCGCTCAACGAGCGCTGCAGCCTTGGACTTGGTGCGGTTGTTGACCGTGACGGGATAGCCGGCGTCCAGGATGTGGCCGGCGATGGGGGCACCCATGATTCCGGTGCCGATGAATGCGACGGAGAGCTTGTTTGCCATGAAACCTTTCCTTTTGGGTTGGGTGTTGTTACCAGGTTGAATACTCGGTGCCAGCGTTTCGGCCGTGACTTGAGGGCGCTTGCAGCCGCAGCGCCTGCCTACTCGCCTCGCACACGGCGCGCGATGCGGTCGGAAAGCGAGGCTTTCTCGGCGCGATTCTTGCCCCAAAACGCGCAGGCTACCATGCCGGGGCCCACGTGCGAGCCAATGGTGGGACCCACGGAGCTGCGAATAATCGTGACGTCGGCACAGCCCTCCTCCTTGCGGATGGCGGCCTCGAGCCAGTCGCCGTCCTTTTCGGCATCGGCCGTCATGATGGCGATGGGCATGGTGCGGTCGGGCACGTAGTTCTCGCGGAACGACTTGAGGATGGACTTGAGCGCCTTCTTGCGGCCGCGGTTGACGCCGATCAGCGACAGCGAGCCGGCAAGGTCGTAAGAGAGCTCGGGCTTGACATCGAGCTTTGCCGTGAGTTGCGCCGCCGCGGGCGGAATGCGGCCGCCGGCAGCCAGCGCGTCAAAGCTCTCGAGCGTAAAGTAGCCGTGGACGTAGGTCTTTGCCTCGTTTGCCCAATCGACCAGCTGCTTGGCGGTCAGTCCCGCCGAACGCTGGCGCACGGCCTCGAGTGCCAAGAGCGCGCCGGTCGCACAGGGTAGAGCGTTGTCGACCACGTACAGCTCAAAATCGGGATACTCGGCGCGCACGGCGTCCGCCGCCTGGCACGCGGAGTTGTAGCTCGACGACAGCGCCGAGGTAAAGCACAGGTAGACCGTGGGCGTGCCTTCTTTGGCACACTCGGTAAAGAACTCGATATAGCGACCGAGCGACACGGCGGAGGTAGACACGCGAGCGCCGGCGCGCATACGGTCGTAGAACTCCTTAGGGCTCATGCTCGACCAGATATCGTCCGTGCGCTCCTCGCCATCGATAATGAAGGGGAAGCCCAAGATATCGACATCGAGGTTCGCGGCGACCTCGGGGCTAAAGTCGCAGCAGGTATCGACGACGATGCGGCAGCGGTCAGAATGGCCGGTAGATGCAGCCTTGTCCATCAAAGCGACTCCTTACGTAAAAAAGGCGGCCATCCGCATGGGATGACCGCCGGCCGTTAACTCATGCAAGTTAACGTATTTTACTCGTCAAGCGTTTCGATACGGGGCTTGATGATGCCATATCCACCATTCTTACGGTGATACACCACATTGATGAGGCCAGTCGTCGCGTTCTCGAACACGTAGAAGTCGTGGCCGAGCAGATCGGTCTGCACCAGCGCCTGCTCCTCAGTCATCGGGGTGACATCGATGACCTTCTCGCGGACGAGCAGGTCGTCCTCCTCCTCGGGCAGCAGCAGGTCGGCCAGATCCTCGACGCGCTCGACCGGCGCGACATCCGCTGCGCTGGCACCGCCCTGGCGGTTGTCCACGACCTTGGTCTTGAACTTGCGCAGCTGGCGGGTGACCTTATCGGCGGAGAGGTCGATGGCGGCGTACATATCTGCACCGTGCTCGGCAACGCGGATCACCGAACCGCGGGCACGAACCGTAACCTCGACGATTGCCGGGTTGGGGTTCGAGGGGTTCT
>CAUDDU010000194.1 GCA_958448375.1 uncultured Collinsella sp. | reverse complement strand
AATCGCCACAGGCGGAATCACCGCGTTGACGCGATAGCCCGTTTTGAGGCGGGCGTTGACGATGGGGCTGCGCTCGTCGATACGGCGGCCAAGTGGCGAGATGATGCGGTCGATAAGCACACGGATCTGCTCATCATCCTCAAACGCATGCTCGATGGGGTACAAGACGCCGCCGCGTTCAAAGAAGGCCGAGCGGCAGCCGTTGATCATGATCTCGGTAACGGTGTCGTCCTCGATGAGCGGCTGCAACGGCCCCAAGCCCACCACGTCATCCAAAATCTCGTCGATGATGGTCTCGCGCTCGGGCGTCGCGAGATCGGTCGGCTCCTCAACATTGAGCGCCGCCTCCACCGCGGGACGCAATTCCGAGCGGGCAAGTACCGGGTCGATATAGGCGCTGATACGCGCCACTTCGTCGTAACCCATGCGGTCCATCACGGCGCGCTTAGTGCGTCGTTTCACCGCGCGGCGACGCCCCGCATCTACAGGAGCTGCCGCCGCTGCAGCGCCGGCAGCCTTAATCCTCGTTTGCAGGCTCATCGCTGATCACCCTCGCGCGACCAGGGAAGGCGGATACGCGGGCGTTCGGTGCGCGTTGCACGGTCGGCGACCATATCGCTCCAAGGGCCGACGGCGCACCCCAGTTCCACGAGCATCTCGCGCGTGGCCTCGCGCACGCTGGTCGCAAAAGCGCTGGTCTGCCCCACTGCCTCATCAGCGCGCCCAAACGCCATGAGCGCGGCGAGATCCTGCCCGCCATCGGCGATACGAATCTTGGAGCTCAACGCACAGGCAATCTCAAAGCGCATGGCGACGTCCTCGTCTGCCCCGCGCGCACCGAACCGGTTGAACACGGCGCTCATGCGCGTGCGCGGCACACCTACTCGACTTGCCAGTTCAATGACGCGCGACGCCGATGTCGCGGACGACACCGCAACATCGCCAACGATCAGGCAGCGGTCGCTCGCCGCCACCGCAGCCGCCACGGCGTCGCCCCAAAAGACCGAGGTATCGATAAAGACTACGTCGGATTCGCGACGCAAAACATCAAGCAGTAGCTCCACCGGACGTGCCATGAGCTCGGCTTGCTCGGGCGCCGCAACGGGACCCCAGAGCGTAACGCCTGGCGCCACGCGCATCGATGTGGCTACGATATCCGGCTCGGTGAGCGCGCCCGCCGCCGCCGGCTCGATAAGTGCCGCCATATCGCGCGGAGCATCGACGCCTAACAAGTCGTAAAGGTTTCCAAACATCAGGTCCAGGTCGAGCACGGCGGCACGCAAGCCCAACAGCGACGATGTGTGTGCCATGGTGGCAACGATCGTCGACTTGCCGCAACCGCCCGAACCCGAAATGGCGCAGATGACCGGAGCTCGATGCTGCGGAGCGGCAGCGTCTGCCGGCGGCATCGGAGGCGGCGGGGCGGGCGTCGGCGACAGCGTCCCCGTCTCCCCCGCCGCAACCACACGCTGCGTCCAAGCCGGCATGGCAGCTTGTTCGGTCTGCAAGGCAGGCTCGTTCTGTGCAATCTGCTCATGCTGCATCAGCGACAACTCGCCGCACCCGGCAAAGCCCTCAACTTCGTCGAGTTCATCCGCCAGATTCACGCCGTGCACGTATCCCATATCTACAGCCGGGGAGTCGCCAGCATGCTGTGCCGGCCCTCCAGCGTCATCGTATACAAGGGGGTTCCGGGGGCGCCGACCATGCTCGGCTTCCGCTTTTCCATAATCATCAACACGCGGGCCTCTTGTAGCGCGAGGCGCCCCGGGTTCCCTATCAACAAAAGCATCGGGCTCAATCGTCATGCGCCGATCGGAATCAACCGCTCCCTCGCCCGCGCGCCCGTTGCCGCATATACTGTGCGCAGCGATGACCTCGGTCGCCCCCGCGCGAAACAGTCCCTCGATATCCGACGGATCGAGCGCTTCTATCAACACGACCACGCGACTCACGCGGCCTTCGGCCGTCAGACGCGCAACAGTCTTGCGCACATCTTCGATATCAAACAGAGACGCCGCGATGATGGCAGCCCCGCGGCGCGACGGAAACGCCCGCGCCATGGAAACCAGCCCGTCCAGGTCACCCACGCGAAGCACCTGTGCACCCGCATCACGGCCCTCGACTTCCTGCTGCAACAGCCCGTAATCGCCGCACGCGCAGCACGCAAGCCAGATCGCCTTCATCACTCGTCGCCTCCGCTCTTTTTGCCGCGCGCCGTGGCGGGAATCGTCAAGCTGACCGTTCCCTTGCCCGAGGCTCCCAGCAGTTCCTTGACGTCTTCGGGGTCAGCCGCCAGCGTCACCCATTCGATCTTGCCCTCGCGCGTGGCACCGGAATTCTCACTGGTATCGATCACGTGCGCGCCGCACAGTCGATCGGTTACGCCATCTTTTTGCACGTACACGTCCACATAGCTGCCCACGCCCGTGGCACCGCCGACCGAGTGCTCGGCATCGACCGCCACCGAAACGGCGACCTTGCCCTTAGGCACCTCGAGCTTGTGGCTCTCGGCCTTGGTGTAGACATTGCAGATCACGGCGTTTTTGGGAATACGCGAAGTCGTCACGTCGCCGCGCACCTGGCGCAGCTCGGTCGCCGCGTCACGCGGCAGCAGGCTCGTCAGCCATTCCTGGGTTATGACATTGGTCTCATCGAGGGTCTCGCCCACATCGATATCGCGCGCCGCGACGCATACCTCGACGCGATCGCCACCGTACTTGGCCAAGGTCTCAGCCTGGACCTGTTCGGCTTGCGAGCGGATCGACGAGCCGTAAACCATGCAGAGCAGAGCAGCGAGCACGCCCGCGACCAGACTGATGGCGATGCGCTTGCTCTTGTTCACGGCCGCTCCTCTCATGGCAGTGCCGGGCGAATGCCCGTACCACCATTGTCTGGGCGGTCAGAGTGCAAAGCGGCGCAATCGCGATCTTGGTTTTCGATGTCAAACCAA
>CAUDDU010000193.1 GCA_958448375.1 uncultured Collinsella sp. | reverse complement strand
CCTGGCTCTGCAGGAACTGGAGCGTTTAGGATTGGTGGTTCGGCAGCACGGTCGCGGTACCTTTGTGACCGACCGTTCGGCAAAGGCAACCAATCTTATGCAGTCCTACAGCTTTACCGAGCAGATGCGCGCGATGGGTCGCGACCCCGAGACCACGATTCTCGAGTTTTGCGAGATGGAGGCCGATAAGAATCTGGCCGAGCATATGGGATTGCGTATCGGCGATCGCATTTTTAAGCTCAAGCGCCTTCGTTCTGCCGACAACATGCCCATGATGGTCGAACGCAGCTATCTACCGGTTCGTCAATTTCTGTCCCTAAAGCGACCGCTACTGGAGCGTAAGCCGCTTTACGATGTGATTGAGCAAGACTTTCAGCAAAAGATACGCGTGGCCGAGGAGGAGTTCTATGCGAGCATAGCCCGTCCCACCGACGCCCACCTTTTGGGAATTGTCGAGGGCTCGCCTGTGCTCGATTTGGTCAGGACTACGTATAACGAGTCAAACGAGGTTGTGGAGTACACACTCTCGGTTGCTCGTGCCGATCAGTTTAAATACAAGGTTTACCACCAGCGTAGCGACTAGTGTTCGCATCGTTTCCATATGATGATTCTTTGCATTTAACTGGTTACTACCAGATAACCAACTGAAGTGTATAATTGCACGTCAGAGGATTACTTCTAGAGAGAGGTATTAGAAATGTTCGAGAAGAGTGTCGAGGAGCTCACCGAGCTCGGCGCCCAGATCACCACGGCCGAGATTGCTCAGCAGCCCGAGCTTTGGCGTGATACGCTCAACATCTATCGCGAGAACAAGGAGGCCATCGAGGCCTTCCTGGCCGAGGCTCGCGCTATGGGCGAGGGCCGTCTGTCCGTTGTCTTCACCGGTGCCGGTACGTCCGACTACGTTGGCGATACCTGCGCCCCGTACCTGCGTCACGCTGGCAACACTGATCTCTACGACTTTAAGCCCATCGCCACGACCGACATCGTGAGCGCCCCGCGCGACTTCCTGCGCGCCGAGGATCCCACGCTCGTGGTTTCCTTTGCCCGCTCTGGCAACAGCCCCGAGAGCCTTGCCGCCGTTGCCGTTGCCAAGGAGCTCGTCCACAACGTCAAGTTCCTCAACATCACCTGCGCTCCCGAGGGCAAGCTTGCCGTCGAGTCTGCCGATGATCCCAATGCGCTGACGCTGCTCATTCCGCGCGCCAACGACAAGGGCTTCGCCATGACCGGTTCTTATTCCTGCATGACCCTGCTCTCCACCCTTATTTTCGACACTGCCTCTGACGAGCAGAAGGCCGAGTGGGTCGAGACGATTGCCAAGATGGGCGAGGAGGTCATCTCCCGTGAGCCTGAGATCGCCGATTACCTGGCTGGCGATTTCAACCGCGTGACCTACTTGGGTTCTGGCTCCTTCGGTGGCCTTGCTCAGGAGAGCCAGCTCAAGATCCTCGAGCTCGCTCACGGTCTGGTCGCTACTTCCTACGACACCTCCATGGGCTATCGTCACGGACCTAAGTCCTTCGTCGACGATAAGACGCTCGTCTTCGTGTTCGTCAACAACGACGCCTACACCCGTCAGTACGACATCGACATCCTCAACGAGATCGGTGGCGACGAGATCGCTCAGCACACCATCGCCGTTCAGCAGGAAGGTGCCACCGTCTATGAGGGTGAGTCCTTCACCTTTAAGGGCTACGAGGCACTTCCCGAGGGTTACCTTGCCCTGCCGTTCGTGATGTTTGCCCAGGCTATCAGCCTGCTCAACTCCGTGCGCGTGGGCAACACGCCCGATACGCCGAGCCCCACCGGCACGGTCAACCGCGTGGTTAAGGGCGTGACGATTCACCCCTTCACCGCTTAATCGCGTCCCCCTGTAAGGGCGCCCGTCCGCTCATAACGGCGGGCGGGCGCTTTTTGTTTTACGTGAGCTGGGTATAAGCATCACCACAGTCAACTGCTTTAGAAGCGAGGAGTGCATATGAGCACGTACGCAATTAAGGCTGACAAGTTCTTCTTGCCGGCAGGCCCGCAACTGGGCGGCTATCTTATGGTCGAGGATGGCGTTTTTGGCGCCTGGCAGGCCGACGAGCCCTCTTGCGAGATTAAGGACTACACGGGATCGTGGATCGCACCGGGTATGGTCGATACTCACATCCATGGCTTCTACAACCACTCAACTACCGATAACGATCCCGAGGGCATCGATATCAGCTCAACCGAGCTCGCCCGTCGCGGTACCACCAGCTGGCTGCCCACGACGTTCACCGATGGCGTCGAACAGATCAAGGATGCCTGCGCCGCCATCGCCCAGGCTGACGAGGGCCGCGGCCCCGACTTCTGCGGTGCTCGCATTCAGGGCATCTACCTGGAGGGCCCCTTCTTTACCATGAAGCACGTGGGCGCGCAGAACCCCGCTTATCTTATCGATCCCTCCGAGGAGGTCTTCGATCAGTGGCAGGAGGCTGCGGGCGGTCGCATCGTTAAGAGCGCCATGGCGGCCGAGCGCGACGGTGCCGCTGCTTATGCGGCTGCTCTGAACGCCAAGGGTGTGGTGACCAGCATCGGTCACTCCGACGCCACCTACGATGAGTGCATCGCCGCCATCAACGCCGGTGCCAGCTGCTTTACGCATACCTATAACGGCCAGCGCGGGCTGCATCACCGTGAGCCCGGTGTCGTGGGCGCTGCCATGTCCACGCCCGAGACCTACGCCGAGATCATCTGTGACGGCAAGCACGTAAACCCTGCCGCCATCAAGGCGCTGCTACAGGCAAAGGGCTGGCAGCACACGGTGCTCATCACCGACTGCCTGGGTTGCGGCGGCATGCCCGAGGGCAGCTACACCAGTGGCGGCATGGACGTCATCATGAAGGACAACCTGTGCTGGCTCGCCGACGGCAAGAGCATTGCCGGCTCGGTGCTCACGCTTGCCCAGGGCGTCAAGAACATCGTCGAC
>CAUDDU010000192.1 GCA_958448375.1 uncultured Collinsella sp. | reverse complement strand
ATCCATTGGAACCATTGGCAGCATCGAACCCAGATCCTGGCTCTTTCTCGTCCTCTCGGGACTCGCTACCGGCGCTTCGTGGATCTGTTACTTTAAGGCGTTGAGCATCGGAGACGTCAATAAGGTCGTACCGGTCGACAAGATGAGCACCGTGCTCGCCGCGCTGATCGCCATCGTGCTTTTTGGCGAGACGAGCAACCTTGCGGTTAAGCTCGTGGGAACCGCCGTCATTACCCTCGGCACGTTTTTAATGACCGAGAAGCAGCAATCCGCCGGACCCGAGCAGCAGCAAGACCGGACCTGGCTCGCTTACGCCCTCGGCGCCGCCATGTTCGCAGCACTCACCTCCGTCCTCGCTAAGATCGGCATCGAAGGCGTCGAGTCAAACCTGGCCACGGCAATCCGCACCTGCGTGGTACTGGTTATGGCATGGGCAATCGTGGCAGCTAAAGGCAAGATGGGCCAAGCCGTGCACGTAGACCGCTACGAGCTCGTATTTCTCGCGGCATCGGGCATCGCGACCGGAGCATCGTGGCTGCTCTATTACTATGCCATCGCCGCAGGCCAGGTGAGCGTCGTGGTGCAGATCGACAAACTATCGATTGTCGTATCGGTACTATTTGCGCGCTTGGCATTCAACGAAAAGGTCTCGCGGCGCAGCGCCATCGGTCTCGCCCTCATCGTACTGGGCACTGCGGCGCTCGCGGTTTGGAAGTAGCGCGGCCAGCAGCCGCTACATCCTCACACCTGGCTTGGGATGCCTGTACTGACCGTGGGATGCCGTGCGCTTACCGTGCGAAATGGCAAATTTGGGACAACGGTGCAGGCAACGAAGGCAGGCTGCGCACTCCGGCTTTGTCCAGACGGGAAGGCCGTCGCGCATCTCAATCGCCGCCATGGGGCAGCGCTTGGCACACAGGCCGCAGCCGATGCAGCGATCGGCATCGACGGCAAACTTGCTCGTCTGTTGCATGTGCGGCAGCCCAATTGCGTGATACGCGCACGATGCAAACAGAGGCACGCGATGGCGCATCATGTTGCCCGTGCGGCGTGCCCGCACCGCCTCGATCACGGCATCAATCTGCGCCTCGGCAGCTCTATTGATACCCTCAACCTTTTGAGGGTCAGACAGGTCGAAAACAGGCGTCCAGGTATCGGGCATCTTGACGCTCATCGCCGCATCTAACTCGAGCCCACGCTCGTGCAGCAGGTCGCGGGCAAACTTGGCAGATTGGCCGGTCGTCGAACCGTACGTCGAAACATAGAACGTATAGGGGCGCTCGCCGCCCTTTGCACCGGCAGCAATCGACAGGTCGGCAGTCTTCAAAAACTCGATCATCGGTGTCGGCAGACCCCAGGCATACACCGGAGCAACAAATCCCAGCTGGCAGGGGCCTTCCGTCGCAACAAGGCGAAGGGCTTCGACATCAAAACGCTCAATCGACACAACCTTGTCGTCTGTCGCCGCCGCAATGCGACGCGCCACATGTTCGCTGTTCCCCGTCGCGCTAAAGTACAGGATCATCTCGTACCCCTCTGGAGTTGACTCGCGATTAACCGCGCTATTTGCGCAGCGGCTTGGGCAGTGGGATACCGGCGGCGATGACGGCCGCGATGATCATGCAGACGATACCCTTGAGTGGGAAGCACATGAGCAGCAGGCCCACGACCATAACCGGCTGACGCATGACCGCACCCATCGTCGATGCCGTGCAGACGGCGACGCAAAAGACCGGATCGGCGCCGGTGAGGATGGCAAGGCCGTAGCCCAGGCTCACACCCGAGAAAATAACCGGGAAGAAGTGGCCGCCACGCCAACCAAGGTTGATGAGGGCGGGCGTCAGCATGGCCTTAACAAGACCAGTCGCGATGAGCACGCTGGCGGGGATGGTCAGGTAGGTTTCCATGAGCACGTCGGCCTGGGTCTCGCCGGCAAACATGGTGTAGGGCAGGACCGTGCCGCAGATGGCGAGCGCCAGACCGGCCAGCATGGCTTTGACGACAGGGCGCGCCCCTATTGCATGGGCAAGCGCTTCGCTCGCGTACTCAGAGCCAAAGTACAGCCAGCCGCAGATTGTTCCGATCAGCGACAGAGGAATGAGCCAGGTAAGCTCCAGGTTGCCCACCACGGCGGCCTCGAACCTCGGCATACCCATGCCGCCGCCCATGAGCTGGCCGAGCAGCAGGTAGGTGCCCAGACCACCGGCAATCGCAATGCCGTAGACCACCGTCTTTTGCGCCTTGGGCAGCTTGATGGTGATCTCGCCGGACGCGGACTCATCGTCGGCGTCTTCGCCCTGGCCGTCAGTACTTCCGGCAAGCGGCGCCACAAAGCCAAAGACGGGCGCGGTAAAGAGTGCCGTCAGGGCAGCCTGGGTGCCCAGCAGCGTGAGCTCCCTAAACTCGGCGCCAAAGCGACGCATGCGATCGCCGACCCAGCTGCACAGGCCCGCGATGACGCCGGTCAGGCCGGCCTCCGGTCCAATGCTGCCGCCAAACAGCAGCGGCAGCAATGCCGCGAGCGAAAGCTTGCCCAGATTGTCGTACGGGTAGCGTCCATCGCGCTTTACCTTGGCCATCACCTGGTTGAGGTCATCGGTCTTGATGCCCGTCGTCTTTTCGTACAGACCGATCAGCAGGCCGCCCAGCAGGCAGACGAAAAACGGGTATGGCAGAAAGCCAAACGGGCCGCTGGCAAGCTCGGGCGAAGCGACGCCCAGCGCGTGTGGAATCTCGGTCCATAGATAGTCGATACCGTGCTCCATCGCAAAGAAGAACAGCCAGACTGCGGCACCTGCGAACGCACCGGTCACGGCAACGCTAACTAAAAACAGCGCGCGGTTTGTGGGTTTGGCAAGGTTATCCATCGGGTCCTCCCGCGGTCAAAGTCGACATAGATACGTTTTATTGTAGAGCGAGTGTGGCCCAGACAAGCCAACCGTCTGCGCCGCAAACGGCACC
>CAUDDU010000191.1 GCA_958448375.1 uncultured Collinsella sp. | reverse complement strand
GTGCCGCCTATGTCGCGGGTAAACTCGACGCTTCCGGCCTTAAGGCCGTCGAGGACGAGGCCATCCGCGACTTAGTGGCCAAGCAGAAGGCCGCCGGCCTGCAGGTGATCACCGATGGCGAGTTCCGCCGCAGTTACTGGCACCTCGATTTTATGTGGGGCCTTAACGGCATTGAGCGCCGCACCTCACGCACGGGTTATATGTTCCATGACGAGGAGACGACGGCCGACACCGCCGTGGTTACCGGTCCCATTAGCGGCGAGAACCACCCGTTCGTCGAGCATTTTAAGTTTGTCAAGGCGCTTGAGGGGGAGGGCCAGGTCGCGCGTCAAACCATTCCGGCGCCGATCCAGACGTTCTCGGAGGTTACGCTCGACCGCTGCGATGGACAGCAGGAGAGTCTGCGCGCCGTCTACAAGACCGATGAGGAACTTGCCGACGCCATTGCAGCCGCTTATCGCACGGTGATCGCCGACCTGTATGCCGCGGGCTGCCGCAACATCCAATTTGATGACTGCACCTGGGGCATCTATTGCGATACGGACTTTGTGTCCAAGACTGGCATGAGCCCGGTTGACCTGCAAAAGGTGAGCGAGCTGGGCGTGGCGCTCAACAATGCTGCCATCGCGGGCAAGCCCGACGATCTGGTTATCAACACGCATGTGTGCCGCGGCAACTATCACTCCACGTATGCCTTCGAGGGTGGTTACGATCCCATTGCGCCGTACCTGTTCGCACATGAGAACGTCGACGCGTTCTACCTTGAGTTCGATACGCCACGCGCCGGTGGCTTTGAGCCGCTTAAGTACGTTGCTCCCGGCAAGAAGGTCGTGCTGGGCCTGGTGACCACCAAGGCGGCTGAGCTTGAGGACGAGGACGTTATCGTCGAACGTATCCAAGAGGCCGCAAAGTATGTGCCGCTCGAGAACCTGTACCTGTCGCCCCAGTGCGGCTTTGCCAGCTGCGAGATTGGCAACAAGCTGACCGAGGACGAACAGTGGGCAAAGATCGCGCTGGTCAAGCGCATTGCTGAGCGCGTTTGGAAGTAACGTTACCGCTTGCAGGTGACGGCGCGCGCGAGACATGGTGTATCACGTACAATGGTTCGGATCGTATCGTTCGGGCAGGTTATCCGATATGCCTGATCGCCCTTCCATCATGAAAGGACTTCCATGTCCCAATCCTCGACGCCCGCCGTCACCGATGCCATCTACGACGCATCGTCGCTCGGCCGCCCGCGCATGTTCGTGTTGGGTTTGCAACACATGTTTGCGATGTTCGGAGCAACGGTGCTCGTGCCCGTGCTCACCGGCCTTTCCGTTTCGGCGACGCTTCTGTTCGCCGGCATCGGCACGCTGCTGTTTCATTTTCTATCGCGCGGTAAGGTGCCTGCGTTCCTGGGCTCGTCGTTTGCCTTTATCGCGGGTTATGCCGCCATTGCGCCCAACGGCGAGGCCGAGCTTTTGCCCTACGCCTGCCTGGGCGTTGCCTGCGCCGGTCTGCTCTATCCGGTGCTCGCGGCCCTGTTCCGTGCCTTTGGCGCCAAGCGTGTCATGCGCTTCTTTCCGCCGGTGGTGACCGGTCCCATCGTCATTTCCATCGGCCTGATCCTAGCGAGCTCTGCCATTGCCAACTGCCAGACCAATTGGCTTGTTGCCGTTGTCGCTGCGGCCGTCATCGTCATCTGCAATATTTGGGGCCGCGGCATGGTCAAGATCGTGCCGATCCTGCTGGGCGTCGTGGTGAGCTATACCGTTGCGGCCGCGTTGGGTGAGGTCGATTTTTCGGGCGTTGCCGCCGCTCCGTGGGTCGGTCTGCCCATCGTGTGGGACAACACCGTGTTTGCGCTCTTTGGCCCGCAGTTCGATAGCGGTCTTGCCACGACGGCCATCATCACCATCATGCCGCTGGCCTTTGCAACTATGATCGAGCATATCGGCGATATCTCCGCCATTGGCTCTACCTGCGAACGCAATTACATTGCCGATCCCGGTCTGCACCGTACCCTGCTCGGCGATGGCCTGGCGACCATCTTGGCATCGCTCTTTGGCGCCCCCGCCAATACGACGTATGGCGAGAACACCGGCGTGCTTGCCTTGACGCGTGTGTTCGACCCGCGTGTGATTCGCATTGCCGCCTGCTGCGCCATTGTGCTTTCGTTCTGCCCCAAGTTTGCTGCGGTGATTGCCGCCATGCCGGCGTGCGTTATCGGCGGTGTGTCACTCGTGCTCTACGGCATGATCAGCGCCGTTGGCGTGCGTAACCTCATCGAGAATCAGGTTGATTTCCAGAACAACCGCAACGTGCTGGTGGCGGCTCTGGTGCTCGTGCTTTCGCTCGGCATTGCCTACAGTACCGCCGGTGCCATCGTGCTGGAGCTGGGCGGCGTGACGATTTCGCTTTCGGGCCTTGCCGTGGGCTCGCTGGTGGGCATTGTGCTCAACGCCATCCTGCCCGGTAATGACTTTGAGTTTGATACTTCCGAGCTTGAGGAGACTGCTGAATAGTAGCTGCGTTCAGCCAAATTAAAAATGGCGTCCATGCGTATGTACGCGTGGACGCCATTTTTAATGCGTCAGTATCCAGTGGATGCCGCGCGCCATGCGCAGGTCAGTTTGGGCAAAGTGATTGCCGGGGTTGAGCTCCAGCGTTGTTGGAATGTCACGCTCGATAAACAGCTCTTCCATCGCACGCGTATCGTCGAGTACGTGCCGCATCATGCGGTTGGGCGTCTTGGTTTCCTTTTTACCGAGCGACAGATAGGCGGCGTCGGGCGTGGCTGTCATCGTGCGCTCGCGCGCGTAGTCGATAAAGCCGGGGAACCACAGCGACCCCGATGCACTTGCCGCGCGCTCAAAGACATCTGTTTGCCAAAGTGCCCACAGTGAAAAAAGACCCGCCAACGAGTAGCCGGCAATGCCGCGCCAGGTGGGCGGGCAGGGAAGTGATGATTCGGCCTCTGGGATT
>CAUDDU010000190.1 GCA_958448375.1 uncultured Collinsella sp. | reverse complement strand
TTTCGCGCACGGCATTGCCGTCAAAGTTGTCGATGCGATTGAGGACATTTGCATATAGGCGGCTGTCCAGCTTGTAGCTGGCGAGAGCCGACATCATTTCGTTGGCGGCCGGACCGCGATAGTGCTCGGCGATTGCCTGATAGGCGGACTCGCCGCCGCCGAGCTTGCTGCAGATTGCCGCGGAAAGGTTGAGCGTGGTGACGGTAAAGTCGCTGTAGATGGCGGGCGCGCACTGGTCAGGCTTGCGATGGACGATGTAACGGGTGAGATACGAGCGGTTGGAAGAGCATTTCTCGAGCAGGGTACTGCCGAGATAAGAGTTTCCATTGATGAGCATTCGGGCGATCTCGAGATGTTTAAGACCGCCGAACGAGCGAATATCGTTATAGAGGACCGAGCAAGGCGTCTCTGCTGCCACGGATACCTCCTTTGATTGCTTCCTAGCCAATATGGCGATAGGAATTAATGGCCCCGGTGGGCGACGTATTAAATGGCTGCGCAATATATAGCGTAACCAAAGCAACATTATAGGCCACATGTTCGAAATTGCAGGAAGACTGAGAGATTTGGTTTGGACTGGACGGAAATCCCCCTCTGTCTTGATCTATAACAATTAGGGCCGATTTTACTCGGTAACTGTTACAGATTGAGACGTTTGTGAACCGTGTCGACCGTTTGTCTCGATCTGTAACACGTAGAGGAAGATTTGCCCTGTAGATGTTACAGATTGAGACAATCAGCCGGGCCCACCTCGTCCACCCCGTCATCTGTGGTTTACGTGGGGGCATACGGAGTACGGGTATACTAACCCGCGGCGAATCTGCTCCATCGCTTAGAGCTGCTGCGTCTGGACGGCGCGTGATAGGGCTGCCAAAGCGATCGCCAGCGTGCTGAGCAACGTCCTCTCTGTGCGCACCTGTTTTTGTATGTATTAGCGCACTACCAAGCACGCTCGCGCGGCCGCATGCCGTGCCCATAATGCGTGCAGATAAGGAACAACAACATATGCGTAATTCTGTATCCGACGTCACGGACGCCGAGATTCTGGACGAGGCCCGCGAGGCCATGACCCAGGCTGCCTTCGATGCTGCCGACGAGGCCAGCGCCGCCGAGACCGTCGAGTCCGCGACCGAGAACCTGCCCGCCTTTGACGAGCTGGGACTTTCGGACGAGATGCTTCGTGCCATCGAGAACCTGGGCTACACGGCGCCCACGCCTGTCCAGGCTGGCTCGATCCCCGTGGTGCTCGAGGGCCGCGACCTGCTTGCCGCCGCTCAGACCGGCACCGGCAAGACGGCCGCCTTCTTGCTGCCGACCATGAACAATCTGGAGCACATCGCTCCTCCCAAACCCGTGCACGAGCGTGGCGGCCGCAACCGCCGTCGCGGCGCCAAGAAGCCCGAGGGCAACGGCCGCGGCCCCGCGATGCTCGTTATCACCCCCACGCGCGAGCTTGCCCAGCAGATCGATGAGGTCGCCGGTAAGATTGCCGACGTCACCGGCCATGTCGCCGTGACCGTCGTGGGCGGCGTGAGCTACAAGCCGCAAACCGCGGCGCTCAAGTACGGCTGCGACATTCTGGTCGCCACGCCGGGCCGTCTGGTCGATCTGATCGAGCAGGGCGCTTGCCACCTGGACGAGGTCAAGGTGCTGGTGCTCGACGAGGCCGACCGCATGCTCGACATGGGCTTTTTGCCCGCCGTCCGCCGCATTGTGCGCGAGACGCCGGCCGAGCGCCAGACGCTGCTGTTCTCGGCCACGCTCGACGAGGAGGCCGTGGGCGAGATCACCGACCTGGTGAGCGACCCGGCCCGCGTGGAGATCGCGCCCGCCACGTCGACCGCCGACACCGTCGACCAGTTTGTGTTCCCGGTGTCCATCGAGGCCAAGAACAACCTGCTGCCCGAGTTCCTCAAAAAGGAGGGCCCGGAGCGCACTATCGTCTTTATGCGCACCAAGCACCGCGCCGACAGCTGCTGCCGTCGTCTGGAGCGCAAGGGCATCAAGGCCGCCGCGATTCACGGCAACCGCAGCCAGGCGCAGCGCGAGCGCGCGCTTTCGGCCTTCCGTGACGGCACCGTTGACGTGCTGGTGGCAACCGATGTCCTCGCCCGCGGCATCGACATTAGCGACGTGCGCTACGTCGTGAACTTTGACGTGCCGGCCGAGCCGACCGACTACATCCACCGCATCGGCCGCACGGGCCGTGCCGGCGAGCTGGGCTGGGCCATTACGTTTGTGACCGAGCAGGACGTCGATGAGTTCTACGAGATCGAGAAGCTCATGGACAAGACGGCCGACATCTACGAGGCTGGCGACCTGCATGTGGGCCCCAACCCGCCTGCCGTCGATCCCGAGCGCGATCCTGCGGCCTTTAAGGTGAAGAAGAAGACCAAGCGCGGCAAGTCCAAGAGCAAGAAGAAGCTTGAGCAGGCACGTCGCGACGGTAAGCGCAACGGCGACGATTACGGCGATGTGGCCGGTCGTTCCAACCGCGGTCGCGACGAGCGTCGCGGCGACGGCGAGCGCCCGAGCCGTCCCAAGCGCGGCGGCAAGACCCGCGTGCGCGAGGGCGTTCAGGCTCGCGTGGATGAGGCCGTGGAGAGCGTGGCCCGCGAGGTGGCTGCCGAGGAGCGTGCCGGTGCTGCTGCCGTCGAGCAGGCCCCGCGCGGCAACCGTGCCGAGCGTCGTGCCAAGCAGTTCCAGGGCGAGGCGCATCGCCGTCGCCGTGAGGACGAGGACCGTGGTGGCCGTCGTCGTGTTGAGCGCGAGGACGAGGGCCGTGGTTCGCGCGGCGGCAAGCGCGGCTCGGGTGACCGTCGTCGCTCCGGTCGCGATGACGAGCGCGGCGGGCGCGATGAGCGCCGTGGCGGCGAAGGCCGTGGTTCGCGTGACGAGCGTGGTACCCGCGGCGGCAAGCGCTTTGACGAGCGCGGAGGCCGCGAGGGCGGCCGCGGTGGTGAGCGTCGCGAGGGTGCTCGT
>CAUDDU010000189.1 GCA_958448375.1 uncultured Collinsella sp. | reverse complement strand
GTGCACGAAGTTGCTGCCGATGAAGCCGCAGCCGCCCGTGACGATGATGTTCTTGGGGGAGAAGGTCTCCTCTGCCATGTTCGAATCTCCTTGTTCCTAGTACTCGCGCGGGCTGTTGACGATCTCGCCGGCGGCGACCTTCTTGAGGTGCTGCCCGTAGACCGACTTGCCGTAGGCCTTCGCGGCCTCCTCGAGCTCGGCGGTGGTGATCCAGCCGTTCTCCCAGGCAATCTCCTCCGGGACCGAGACCGGCAGGTCCTGGGAGTGCTCCACGGCGCGGACGAACTCCGCGGCCTCGTGCAGGCTCTCCATGGTGCCGGTGTCCAGCCACGCGTACCCGCGGCCCAGCGTCACCACGGAGAGCGTCCCCTCCTCCAGGTACATCCGGTTGAGGTCGGTGATCTCCAGCTCGCCGCGGGCCGACGGCTCGACCTCATGCGCCTTGGCGGCGACGTCGCCCGGGTAGAAGTACAGGCCGGTGACGGCGTAGGAGCTCTTGGGGCGCTCTGGCTTCTCCTCGATGGAGACGGCCCTCCCCTCGCCGTCGAACTCGACGACGCCGAAGCGCTCGGGGTCGTCCACGTGGTAGCCGAAGACCGTGGCGCGGCCCGACTCGGCGTTCTGGACGGCGCGCGTCAGGTGGCGCGACAGGCCGTTGCCGTAGAAGATGTTGTCGCCCAGCACGAGCGCGCACGGCTCGCCGGCGATGAAGTCCTCGCCGATGGTGAAGGCCTGCGCGAGGCCGTCGGGGCTCGGCTGCTCGGCGTAGGACAGGTTCACGCCGTAGCGCGAGCCGTCCCCGAGCAGGCGCTCGAAGTTGGGGAGGTCCGTCGGCGTGGAGATGACCAGGATGTCCCGGATGCCCGCCAGCATGAGGGTGGACAGCGGGTAGTAGATCATGGGCTTGTCGTAGACCGGCAGCAGCTGCTTGGAGGTCACGAGCGTGAGCGGGTACAGGCGGGTACCGGACCCGCCAGCGAGGATGATGCCTTTCATTGGCTATAGCCTTTCTTTTCTTGCGGCCCTACGGCCAGAGCGATTTCCAATAAATCGAGCAAAGCAATCAATGCCAAATGCCCCGAGCTCAACAAACGATCGATTCTCAATCAGTTGTTTAACGACCCGTTTTACCAGACGCCCTCCCTCGCCAATCTCAGATGGACAAGCTATGAGCTCACGATTGATTTCGAGAAAATGACCAATGGCATAATTACGGTGAAATTGTTCGACCGGAGTGAGGTTATGCGAGTGGTACACACACGCATCAGCAGCATACGCAACCAAATAACCCGCCCCTACAGCCTTTGCGGCCATAAGCATGTCCTCGCTCATATCAGTTCTACCGAAACCTCCAAGCTCGAAATAGGAGCTCCTTCGGTATGCAGAGCAGACATCCGTCGCAAAATAAGCCTTGATTCCCATTGCTGGAATGTCATCTTTAGACCGAACATTTGACGTGGGGCCGTAGTTAAATTCCCTAACCAATCGTTCGAATTCGCGAGCATCTTTTTTTGGGAGCTGGCGACCCGATGAAATGGCAACACGGCTATCAGCAAGAATTGGTTCGACAAGGTTCTCGATATATCGCTCGTCAGCCGGAACAGCATCCTGAGTCATAAAGCAAACAATGTCTCCAAAAGACTCTTTAAACGCCATGTCACGAGTAAGTCCGTGATTAAAATCGGAACGATCGATCTCGATAACCCGAACACCATCGAAACTCGAAGCGATTTCCACGGTGGAATCAGATGACGCGGAATCAACGACAATAATTTCGTCAGGACAACAGGTTTGCGAAAGCAGCCTATTCAACAACTCACCAATTTCAGCCTGAGCATCAAGAGTTGGAATCACGAGAGAAATAGACATGTGCCTAACACCTTCCCATCAAATGGAAAGCAGCACGAATTTGTAAGTAATTAAAGTGCATTTCGACAAACTCAATCATGAAGAACCCTCCCCCGAGAACACCTCAAAGACAGTCAGGACGACTATTTTCAAATCGAATAACAAGCCCCTTTTGGCGATATATTCAAGATCGCGACGAACCATGCCGTCGAAATCCGTGTCGTTACGGTCGGTAACCTGCCACCAGCCGGTGATGCCGGGCTTCACGGCCAAACGCTGCAGGTCGTACTCGGTGTACTGAGCCACCTCGTTCGGCAGCGGCGGGCGCGGCCCGACGACGGACATCTGGCCCAGGAACACGTTCAGGAACTGCGGGAACTCGTCGATGGAGTGCTTGCGAATGAACCTGCCGATCTTGGTGACGCGGGGGTCGTCCTTCATCTTGAACATGGCGCCGGCGATCTCGTTCTGTTCCTTGAGCTCGGCGAGACGCTCGTCGGCGTCCCTGTACATGGAGCGGAACTTCCACATGCGGAAGGTGGACAGGCTGCCGTCGCGGTGGGTCCTGCCCACGCGGATCTGGCTGTAGAACGGGTTGCCCTCGCTCTCAAGGCGGATGGCCGCGGCGAGCACCAGGCTCGGTACGGCGATGACGGCTAACACGCAGCCGCTGAACACGATGTCGAACGCGCGCTTCACGGCCCGATAGGCCAGGCGAGAGCGATCCCAGTCCATGACGGATTGCATGGCCTTGTAGTGACCGGCGCCCTCGCGCCGGTCCATAGCCTGAACAATCAGCGCCGCCCGCGCAGGCGCATTACTCTCTGTTACTTCTTTAGCAGCCACAGTCAAACCTACGTCCCCGTTCCCCAGGGATCCCCCAATCGGTAAATTCAAAAATGCAAACGAATAGCTGGTGCAACGTCTCCCTTACGTCTTGCTGGGAACGTCAAGTGGCAGCAGCTCCCTAAAAGCGGAGTCGCCTTCGCCCACGTTTACCAGGCACCAGCGCTTATGACGGTCGATCTTCTTTACGCGGGCCTCTTGCCCCACCAAGGGGCCCTGCTCTATGTGCAACACGCCGCCTTCTATGCGCGCAACGCTGTTGCGCACCACGCCGTCGTCGTCCAGCACGCTGCGGTA
>CAUDDU010000188.1 GCA_958448375.1 uncultured Collinsella sp. | reverse complement strand
GGCGGCTGGAGCCGGACTTGTGGCCGGCAAGACCGCCAGGGCCGAGTGCGGACAGACGGCGCTTGTGGGTCAGACCGGTCAGGGGGTTCGCCTGGTCCATGAACTGCGAGAGCTGCGAGGAACCGAAGAACTCCTTGATGGAGGCCACGATCGGACGGATGTTGATGAGCGACTGCGGGGTAATCTCGTCGATGTCCTGGGAGCTCATGCGCTCACGGACGACGCGCTCCATACGGCTCATGCCGATACGGAACTGGTTGGCGACGAGCTCGCCGACGGTGCGGATGCGGCGGTTGCCGAAGTGGTCGATGTCGTCGACCTTGAAGCCCTGCTCGCCGGCAGCGAGGGACAGCAGGTAGCGCAGCGTCGCGACGATATCCTCGTCGGTGAGCACCGTGACCTCTTCCTCGGTGGTGAGGTTGAGCTTCTTGTTGACCTTGTAACGACCGACGCGGGCCAGATCGTAGCGCTGCGGGTTAAAGAGCAGGCCCTCGAGCAGGCTGCGGGAAGCGTCCACGGTGGGAGGCTCGCCCGGGCGCAGGCGACGGTAGATCTCGATAAGGGCATCCTCGCGGGTGAGGGCGGTGTCGCGCTCCAGGGTGCGCTTGATCACATCGGAGTTGCCGAGCAGCTCGATGATGTCGTCGTTGGTGACGGCGATGCCAAGGGCGCGCAGGAACATCGTGGCGCTCTGCTTACGCTTACGGTCGATGGAGACCATGAGCTGATCGCGCTTGTCGACCTCAAACTCGAGCCAGGCACCGCGGGACGGGATGATCTGGGCCTTGTAGATCTGCTTGCCCGAATCCATCTCGGAGCTGTAGTACACACCCGGGGAACGGACGAGCTGCGAAACGACGATACGCTCGGTACCGTTGATGATGAAGGTGCCCTGATCGGTCATCATGGGGAAGTCGCCCATAAAGACGAGCTGCTCCTTGATCTCGCCGGTCTCCTTGTTGGTGAGACGGACGTCGGTCAGAAGCGGAGCCTGATAGGTCATATCCTTCTCGCGGCACTCCTCGACGGTGTGCGCGGGGTCGCCGAACTGATGCTCGCCGAAGGTAACCTCGAGAACATGGTTCTGACTCTGGATGGGGCTGGATTCCTTGAACGCCTCACGAAGGCCCTCGTCCTTAAAACGCTCAAAGGATTCCCTTTGAACAGAGATAAGGTTGGGGAGCTCCATGGCCTCCGGGATTTTCCCGAAGCTGACGCGCTTGCGCTCAGTGGCAGTGTATGCGTAGGTCACCAGGTTTTTCCTCCTTCACGGAAATGCTCGGTGGGTTGGCGAGGCATAGCTTCGCCAGTTATCGCAACCTAATAGTTTATCAGGTACCGACCGTTGGGCAAGAAAAGCCTTGACGCGATTGAGTTTTTGGAGTAGCAAAGTTTTTCGGCAGAAAACACGCAGGTAGATGTATGTGTATCGAACATCTGTTCATATATTTTCTGTGAACAGAGAGCCAGCAATCGCAGCTCTTATAAAAAACGGGTGCAGACCGAAGTCCGCACCCGTAAATGTCGATGCCCGAAGGCTTATTTGCGCATCAAGCCGCCGCGCTCGTCGATGGCGTCCCAGAAGGCGCTGGCAAAGCGAGGATCGCTTGCGGCCATGAGGGCGTTGGTGGCCATCCAGCCAGACGGGGTGCCGGTGTCGTAGCCCGAGAGCGGGTCGATGACGACAGCGTACATGGCCTCGCGATCGAGCGAGCGGGCCATGGCGTCGGTGAGCTGGATCTCGCCGCCCTTGCCGGCCTGCTGATCGGCGAGCAGGTCCATGACCAGCGGGCTCAGCAGATAACGGCCGACAATGTACAGGTTGGACGGAGCCGCCTCGGGAGCGGGCTTCTCGACCAGACCGCCGATGCGCCAGACAGCGCCCGGCTCTGCATCGGCAACGTCCTCGGCGCCCTCGAGCGAACCGACGCGCTCGCCGGCGATAACGCCGTAGCGGCTGACTTCCTCGGGCGAGCAAGCAGCGACGGCGATAACCGAAGCTCCACCGTGCTCCTTGGAAACGGCGAGCATCTTGTCGCAGATGTCGCGATTAGGCACAACGTAGTCGCCCAGAAGAACCAGGAAGTTCTCCCCTGCCACGGCGTCGGCAGCAGAGCGGATAGCATGGCCGAGGCCCTTGGGCTCGTACTGATAACGGAAGTCGACCGGCATACCGCCAGCGTGGGCGACGGCATCGGCATAGGCGTTCTTGCCGCGCTCGCGCAGCAGGTTCTCGAGCGAGCGATCGGGCTGGAAGTAGTTCAGCAGCTCGGGCTTACCGGGAGAAGTAACGATGATGGCGTCGTCGACTTCCTCGGGGTCGAGCGCCTCCTCGACGACGTACTGAATGACGGGCTTGTCGAGCACCGGCAGCATCTCTTTGGGCGTGCACTTGGTGCCAGGCAGAAAACGCGTGCCAAGACCGGCGGCGGGGATGATTGCCTTCATGTTATTCAAAGATCCTTTCGCAGGCGCAAAAGCGCCCCATGCGTGCGGCACACAGCCGCAGACCAAATTGCGATACTCAGGCATCTTACCGCTGGAACTATATGTCGCTACAAGGCAGAGACAATTCTTCAGCAGGTCAACGCAAATTATTGCTCGAATGGTGCAATTTTATTGCCCAACGGCAGGGCGCCCGATACGACGCAAATCACAGAATACGGCAGTTTGAGCTACCGATGTCGAGGGACCGAAAAACAAAAAAGACGGGGCTCGCAATGCGAACCCCGCCTGCAAAGAAATCTGGCGAGAAAGCCTGATTACTTGAGGGTGACAGCAGCGCCAGCAGCCTCGAGCTTCTCCTTGGCAGCCTCGGCGTCCTCCTTCTTGGCACCCTCGAGAACAGCCTTGGGAGCGCCCTCGACGACCTCCTTGGCCTCCTTCAGGCCAAGGTTGGTGAGCTCACGGACGGCCTTGATGACCTGGATCTTGTTGTCGCCGAAGCCCTCGAGCACGACGTCAAACTCGGTCTTCTCCTCGGCCTCAGCAGTGCC
>CAUDDU010000187.1 GCA_958448375.1 uncultured Collinsella sp. | reverse complement strand
CACCCTTGAAGTACATGGAGTAGTAACGGGTCATCTCACGGAACAGCGGCTCATCGGAGATGAGGTCGCGCTCGGTGAGCTTCATGAAGGCGTTGAAGGCGTCCGTGCGGAGCTGCTTCTCGTCCTTGCACTCTTCCTCGATGTCGACGATGCCAGAGGCGATCTCCTCGGGGGTCAGCGGCTCCTCGTCGGAGAACTCGTCAAAGTTCTCGGGGTCGCCCTGCTCCTTGAGGGACTCGATCTGACGGGCGCACTCGGCATCGATCTCTTCCAGATCGGCGGCGAGCTCCTCGCGCAGGTCGTCGGCGTCGGCCTCGCGGGCCTCATAGTCAACCTCGGTGATGATGTAGCTGGCAAAGTACAGAACCTTCTCGAGGTCCTTGGACTTGATGTCGAGCATACGGCTCATCGGGAAGCTCGTGGGGCTCTTGAAGTACCAGATGTGGGACACGGGAGCGGCGAGCTCGATATGGCCCATGCGGTCGCGACGCACCTTGGCCGAGGTAACCTCGACGCCGCAGCGCTCGCAGACGATACCCTTAAAGCGGATGCCCTTGTACTTGCCACAGGAGCACTCCCAGTCCTTGGCGGGACCGAAGATCTTCTCGCAGAACAGGCCGTCCTTCTCGGGCTTGAGGGTACGGTAATTGATGGTCTCCGGCTTCTTGACCTCACCGTGCGACCAGGAACGGATCTGGTCGGCGGAGGCAAGGGAGATCTTTACCGAGTCAAAATCAGTAGCTTCGAAATCTGCCACAGTCAACTACTCCTTATCAGTGGTCGTGGCGGCGACAGCCTCGGGTGCCTCGACGGTCTCGGCATCCTCGGCCTCGACGTCGGCGTCAACGCCGGCGAGCGCAGCCAGGTCGTCGAGAGCAGAGGTCTCCTCGGCGGTCACAGGGGCGGAGGCGTCCTCGTCAGCATCGTGCATGGGCTCGATGTCCAGCGCGAGGGAACGGATCTCCTTGACGAGAACCTTGAAGGACTCGGGGATACCCGGAACAGGAACGTTCTCGCCCTTGACGATGGACTCGTAGGTCTTGACGCGGCCCACGGTATCGTCGGACTTGACGGTCAGAATCTCCTGCAGGACGTTGGAAGCACCGTATGCGTACAGTGCCCAAACTTCCATCTCGCCGAAGCGCTGGCCGCCGAACTGGGCCTTGCCGCCCAGAGGCTGCTGGGTAACCAAGCTGTAAGGGCCGGTCGAACGGGCGTGGATCTTGTCGTCGACCATGTGGCCGAGCTTGAGGATGTAGGACGTACCCACGGTAATGGGCTCGCGGAACTCCTCGCCGGTGCGGCCGTCGAACAGGCGGGTCTTGCCGCGCTCGTCAAGCTGGGTGACGAACTCGGGACGCATGTGATCGCCAAAGGCAGCGGTGGCCTTGTTGAGCATGTTCTTGTTGGCACGACGAATGACCTCGGCGATCTCGTCCTCCTTGGCGCCGTCGAAGACGGGCGTCGCGGTGAAGAACGGACCGGGGACGTACTTGTCGGAGTCGGCCTTCTCGGTATCCCAACCGCAGGCAGCGGCCCAGCCAAGGTGGCACTCGAGCAGCTGGCCGACGTTCATACGCGAGGGAACGCCCAGCGGGTTGAGGATAACGTCGATCGGGGTACCGTCAGCCATGTAGGGCATGTCCTCGACCGGCAGAACGTTACAGATAACACCCTTGTTGCCGTGGCGGCCGGCGATCTTATCGCCCTGCTGGATCTTACGACGCTGGGCGACGTAGACGCGCACCTGCTCGTTGACGCCGGGGGCCAGATCGTCGCCGTTCTCGCGGCTAAAGCGGACGACGTCGATGACGCGACCGTAAGCGCCGTGAGGCATCTTAAGGGAGGTGTCGCGGACGTCGTGGGCCTTGGCACCGAAGATGGCGCGCAGCAGGCGCTCCTCGGCGGTCAGAGCGCTCTCGCCCTTAGGCGTGACCTTGCCGACCAGGATGTCGCCAGGGCCGACCTCGGCGCCGATGCGGATAATGCCGTCCTCGTCGAGGTTGGCAAGCATATCCCCAGAGAGGTTCGGGATCTCGCGGGTGATCTCTTCGGGGCCGAGCTTGGTGTCGCGGGCATCGATCTCGTGACGGGTGATGTTGATGGTCGTCAGCAGGTCCTCGGCCACCAGACGCTCGGACACGACGATACCGTCCTCGTAGTTGAAGCCTTCCCACGGCATGTATGCCACGGTGAGGTTCTGACCCAGTGCGAGCTCGCCATGATCGGTCGAAGGACCGTCAGCCAGGGGCTCGCCCTGCTCAACGGTGTCACCGACGCGCACGAGCGGACGGTGGTTGATGCAGGTGGACTGGTTGGAGCGCTGGTACTTGGCCAGGTGATACTCGTCCATGCCGCCGGCATGCTTGACGATGATCTTGGCAGCGTCGGCAAAGATGACCTCGCCGGCGTTCTTGGCCAGGGTGACCTCGCCGGAGTCCAGAGCGGCGCGACGCTCCATGCCGGTACCGACATAGGGAGCGGCAGGGTGAACCAGCGGCACGGCCTGGCGCTGCATGTTAGCGCCCATCAGCGTACGCTTGGCGTCGTCGTGCTCGAGGAACGGGATCAGCGTGGCTGCGACGGAGAGCATCTGACGCGGCGAGACGTCCATGTAGTCGACGTCCTCGACAGGCACGTCGGCGGGAGCGCCGAAGGAGCCGTCGAAGTCGCGGGTACGGGCGATCACGGTGTGCGGGCGGACAAGCTTGCCCTCGGCATCGGTCGTGATGAACTCGTTGGTCTTGGGATCGAGCGGCGTGTTGGCCGGCGCGATGACGTGCTTCTCTTCCTCGTCAGCGGTCATCCAGTCGATCTGGTCGGTGGCAACGCCGTTCTCGACGCGACGGAACGGAGCCTCGATGAAGCCGTACTCGTTGACGCGGGCGTAGAGAGCGAGCGAGCCGATCAGGCCGATGTTGGGGCCTTCAGGGGTCTCGATCGGGCACATGCGGCTGTAGTGCGAGTTGTGAACGTCGCGGACGGCCGTCGGCACGTTGGTGCGG
>CAUDDU010000186.1 GCA_958448375.1 uncultured Collinsella sp. | reverse complement strand
AAGGCGCATGCTAACAAGACTTCTGTTAACTCGCAGGAGCGCGTGGTGCATGCCAAGTTTGCGTTGCATGCAGCGGATGGATTCTCGGCCAAGGGTCCGTACTATCTGGTCTGCCGCGAGCGCGAGACGGGCAAGATCGTTTGGCGCGAGACGTACACCATCGCTGTTTCGTTTGCACCTGTTGCTGATTTTGGTTTTTAGGAGTGTGCCCTATGTTTGATAGCAATGACGACAATCTGTGGGAAGTTCCCTCGATTGATGTTGACGTGCCTGCGGCGGCTGCGGCGCCTGTGGAGGCCCCGACGGCTGAGGCTGTTGCGCCTGCCCCGGAGCCGGTTGCTGCCGCGCCCGTTGAGGCTGCGGTGAACGCCGAAGACGGATTCTCGACCGATGGCTATGCCCAGGCTGTGGCCGAGGCCTCCGAGGAAGACGGCTATGACATGGATGGGCTGGACGGCAAACTGCTCGAGCACTTTGCTGGCAAGATCGTGCGCAAGGACCTGACGGCCCTTATGAAGCGCGGCGCCAACGTGCCCACCTTTGTGCTGGAGTACCTGCTGGGCATGTACTGCTCAACTGACGACGAGGATGCTGTGGCAGAGGGTTTGGAGCGCATCCGCAGGATCCTCACCGATAACTACGTGCGTCCCGACGAGTCCGAGCGCATTAAGTCCAAGATTCGCGAACTGGGTCGTTTTACCATCATCGACAAGGTGACGGCCAAGCTCGACGAGTACAAAGATATCTACGTGGCGTCGTTTGCCAACCTGACCATCGAGCCGTTTGTGATGCCGGCCGAGTACGTGCGCGACTATTCCAAGATTCTGCAGGGCGGCATTTGGTGCATTATGAGCATCGAGTATCGTCATCCCGTGGATGAGGAAGACGAGTTTGGCATGGAGGTCTTTGGCGACGATGCGCCGCGTCGCTCCAAGGCCAAGCGCAAAAAGCGCGGACCCGAGGACTCTCCGTTTAGCGTGGCGTCGCTCACGCCCATCCAGATGCCCAACCTGGACCTGGATGCCATGGTCGACGAGCGCCAGTACTTTACGCGCGACGAATGGCTCAACATGCTGCTGCGCTCGGCTGGCTACGAACCCAGCGAGCTTTCCGAGAAAGAGCGCCTGCACTTTATCGAGCGTATGGTGCCGCTCATCGAGCGCAACTACAACCTGTGCGAGCTGGGTCCCCGCGGCACCGGCAAGAGCCATATCTACAAAGAGGTCTCGCCTTACGCCATCTTGCTTTCGGGCGGTCAGACCACCACGGCCAACCTGTTCGGCCGCATGAACTCCATGCGCGCCGATCGCGTGGGCTTGGTGGGCCATTGGGACTGCGTGACGTTTGACGAGGTCGCCGGCATGCGCTTTAAGGACACCAATGCCGTGCAGATCATGAAGGACTACATGGCGAGTGGAAGCTACGCGCGCGGCCGCGATCAGATCAACGCTGATGCCTCCATGGTCTTTGAGGGCAACATCAACGACACCGTGCAAAACGTTCTTAAGACCACGCACCTGTTTGATCCGTTCCCGCCGGAGTTTAACAACGATTCGGCCTTCTTCGACCGTATCCACTATTACCTGCCGGGCTGGGAGATTCCCAAGATGCGCTCGAGCCTGCTGACCGGGCATTATGGCCTGATCACCGACTGCCTGTCGGAGTTTTGCAAGGAGATGCGCCGCAAGGACTTTACGCACCATATCGACCGTTACTTCCGCTTTAACAGCGACTTTAACAAGCGTGACGAAATCGCCGTGCGCAAGACCTTTAGCGGCCTTGCCAAGCTGCTGTTCCCCGACGAGGCCATGGACAAGGACGACGTACGCTGGCTGTTGGACTACGCCATCGAGGGCCGTCGCCGCGTAAAGGAGCAGCTCAAGATTATGGCGGGCGTTGAGTTTATCGACGTTAACCTGGGCTATATGGATGCCGACAACCCGCAGGACGTGCACGTGGTGCGTGTGCCCGAGCAGAGCGAGGACACGCTGATTCCCGACGGGCCGCTGCTGTCCGGCCATGTGTTTGGCGTGGGCAGGTCGCAGGGCGGCGAGGTTGCCGTGTACAAGCTGGAGAACAAGGCCGTTGCCGGCGAGTGCAAGTTTAAGCACGAGGGCGTGGCCTTTAACAAGCCGGTGCGCGATACGCTGGAGGCCGCGTTCGACAACTTTGTGAACCTGGCGAACCGCGTGGCGCCAGGCATGCACATTGGCTCCAAGGATTACCTGCTGTTCTACAACGACCTGCAGAGCAAGGGCCTATCCGAGGAAGTTTCGCTCGCCGAGTTTGTGGGCCTGTGCTCCGCGGCGTGCAACCGCCCGGTGATGCCCGCGCTGGCGATTCCGGGAATCTTGCGCATGTCGGGCTCTATGGACGAGATCCGCGGGCTCGAGGACATTATGCGCGTGGCCAAAAACGCCGGTGCTAAGCGCGTGATTTTGCCGCTGAGTGCCATTGCGGGCCTACAGAGTGTTTCGTCCGAGATTATCTCGGGGTTGAGCCCGGTGTTCTACATGGATGGGGACCCGGTCGACGCCGCGAAGAAGGCACTTGATCTGTAGGAGTGCGGGCGTGCGGGCTTGCGTGCGCGTGGGCCCGCGGGCGTATTGGCGTGTTCGGGTAAGGAGGCCTTGCCATGGCGGACGAGCGTTGCGTTGGCGAGCTGCTCGACGAGCTGTTTGGCTTTGAATCGGTAGCCAAGCGTCAGACGGCGCTTGAGCAGTACGATCGCGGGGAGCTGGTGCGCAAGGCGCGCTCCCGCGAGCTGTTAGGTGTGCTTAGGGGCGTCGAGGCTTCCGAGCACGCTGCGCGCGAGTCTGCCGTGCGGGCTGTTGACGGGTATGTTCGCCGTGTTGAGAGCGCCGCGCTTGCACGCGCTCGTAAGCAGGCGGGCATTGTTGGACCGCTGCGGATGGAGCGCCGCTATGCTGCCTTTTTGCGCATGGAGGACAAGGCCGAGTTGCTGGCCCGTTTGGAGCAGACGCTTGCGTTTATCGAGGTAAAGCTGCGTGCGAATA
>CAUDDU010000185.1 GCA_958448375.1 uncultured Collinsella sp. | reverse complement strand
AATGAGCTTTTCAAGCCTCAAAACGCGATGGTACAGGGCAGACTTCGACAAGGGAGGGTCAGCCATCTCCCCCAAATCACGCAGCGACAGATCGGGATAGCGCTCGCGCAGGTCGCAAAAGACTGCCAAGGCGTCCGGAAGCGTGTCGCGCAAACCCCGCTGTTCGAGCTCATCGATCAACGCAAGCTGATGCTGGGCGGCACCCGCACTTCTGGTCTGATTGGCCAGTTCGGCATTCACGCGACGGTTTACGTCGTTCTTAACCAATTTGACCGCGCGCGCTTCCTCGATCTCGGCAACGCTGCGCTTGGCGCCGACCAGCTTTAGGAGCTGCTCGATCTCCTCGGCGCTCTTAATGTAGACAGCAAAGGATCCGCGCCGTGCATTAACACGCGCATGGACCCCAATCTGCTCCAACAAATCGCAAAGTCCCTTGGCATATTGCTCGCCCTGCACCGCAATCTCCAAATGAAAATCGCCGCGGGGATCGGCCACGAAACCGCCGGCGATGAGCGCGCCGCGGATGTAGGCAAGCCTGCAGCAGGGACGGGCAACGATGTGCCGGGGAACACCAGCGACGAGCCCTCCCCTGCGGTCTAGAATGCCCAGCAGCACCAGAGCCTTGTCCAGGTCGGGTTGATCGGGCAGGGTAATGAGATAGTTACGGACCTTATGCAAGACCGATTTACGAACGGTGAATTCCGTTTTGAGCTTAAGGATGCGATGCGTCAGTGTGATCATCGTGCGCGCGACGGCACCCGTCTCGGTCGCGACCGTCAAACGATACCGCCCGGAGCCGGCCAGCGAAAGTGTACCGCTCACACGCGTCAGGGCGGCAAGCGTCGACAAATCGCAGTATTCACATTCGGGTTCGCAGCGCGCGAGCTCGTCACGCACCTCGGCGGTAAACGACATGCAGACCTATGCTTTCGTGTTGGCGCGCGACAGGTCGCGATGGGAAATGCTCACGTGATATTGGGCGCCTTCCAAATAACGTGCCGTGGCCTCGGCGATGGCAACGCTGCGGTGTTGACCGCCCGTGCAGCCGATGGCAATAGAAAGCTGTGGCTTGCCCTCCGCGATATAGCCGGGCATGACCGTATCGAGCAGCTGCGTCCAGGCCTTCCAGAACTCCTGGGTCTTGGGATGGTCCAGAACAAAGTCAGAGACTTTCTTATCGAGACCGGTCATCGTGCGCATCTCGGGATCGTAGAACGGATTGGGCAGGAAGCGAACGTCGATCATAATGTCCGCCTCGACGGGCATACCGTGCTTAAAGCCAAACGAGAACACGTGAACGTCCATGAGCTGCTGGTCGGACAACTCGGAGAACGCCATGCGCAATTTGTTGCGCAGAGCAGAGGTGCGCAAGCGGCTCGTATCGATAATCATGTCAGCTCGGTCGCGAACGCCCTGCAGCTGCAGGCGCTCGCGCTGAATCGCATCGGCCGTAGTCTCCCCCGGCTTGGCAATGGGATGGCGGCGGCGGTTTTCACTATAACGACGGATCAGCACCTCGTCAGAGGCCTCGAGAAACACGATGTCACAGCTCATCTCGCGCTCCTCGAGTGCGGCAACGGCATCGAGCAGCTCATCGAACAAGCCCTGACTGCGCAGGTCGCAGGTGACGGCAAGATGCCTGCCCACGCCCGTATTGATGCCGACGAGTTCGGCAAGCTGGGCGATCAGACGCGGAGGCAAGTTGTCGATGCAAAAGTAGCCCATGTCCTCGAACACATGCATGGCCTGCGTTCGGCCCGATCCGGACATTCCGGTGATGATGACGATATCGGGGATGCGCTCCGAGCGCTCCGCCGCATCCATGGCATCTCCCTTTTGCATGTGTGCCTCCTAAAACAAGCGCGGGACCCGGCCAGCGGATCCCGCGCGATCAATTGCCTTTATTGAGTATACCGCCCCAAGCGGATACGAGGCCTGTCTTACGCCTCAAGCGCAGCCTTGAACCAACTTGTAATACTCGTGGGGTGCGTGATGGCGGTGCCGACGACAACTGCCCAGGCTCCCGCATCAATCGCGGCGCGGGCCTCCTCGGGCGTGTGCACGCGGCCCTCGCAGATGATGGGAAGGCCGGGGAATTCCTCGGTCGCCTGACGCAGGAGCGGCAGGTCGGGACCATCGGCCATGGTGCAATCGATAGCGGCAACACCATGAGAAAGCGTGGTGGACACCAGGTCGAAGCCCATGTCGACAGCACGACGAATATCCTCGATGGTGGCACAGTCGGCCATCAGGAGCACGCCCTCCTCGTGCAGCGGACGGAAGGTATCCTCGACGGTCTTGCCATCGGGACGCGGGCGATCAGTGGCATCAATTGCCACGATGTCGGCACCGGCGGCAACGCAGGCACGAGCATGACGCAGCGTCGGCGTGATGTAGACGCCCTCGTGTCCATCCTTCCACAAGCCAATGACGGGGACCTCGCAGCGGCCCTTAATGGCGGCGATGTCAGCAAGACCCTGGCAGCGAATAGCGGCGGCGCCGCCAAGCTCGCAGGCGCGAGACATCTGAGCCATGGTCTCGGGCGTACGAAGCGGCTCGCCCATATAGGCCTGAACGCTCACGACGAGCTTGCCCTTCAGGGATTGAATCAAAGGATCGACGGTCATGTTCGACTCAACCTTTCTCAAAATAGCCTTCTGAGACACCGCACCTTGACGTTCAAACCGTCGCTCGCGTACCGAAGTACGCTTCGCTCCTCTTTCACGTCAACCTGCGGCACCTCAGAAGGCGCACTTGGTAGTTATGTTTACTTCAACGAGGCAAGAAGGTGTTCGGCGGCACCGATAAGCGGCGCATCGCCCTCCAGAGAACCGATAAGGATCGGTGTGTCCTGAAGCGGGTCGAGCGCCTGGCTGGCATAGCCCTCGTGCACCGAGTCCTTCCACGTCTGCGAGCGCCAATCGGGACCCTGGTGAATCACGCCGCCCGAAAGCACGATGACCTCGGGATCCAAGATGTTGGCAAGCGAGCCCAAGCTGGCGCCCAGCGCAAAGCCGGCGTCATGGATGACCTCGGTCGCCTTTGCGTC
>CAUDDU010000184.1 GCA_958448375.1 uncultured Collinsella sp. | reverse complement strand
AAGGAGGAACACACTATGGCAACCGCAACCAAGGACGTGTCCCTGAACAAGAAGGTCAGCCAGTTCTTCTGGCGCTCCTGGGCCATCCAGGCCTCTTGGAACTACGAGCGTCAGATGAACATGGGCTTCCTCTACGGCATGGTTCCCACGCTCGATCGCCTCTATCCGGACGAGTCCGACCCCAAGCAGCTCGCTGCTAAGAAAGAGGCTTACCACCGTCACATGGCGTTCTACAACTGCACCCCGCAGACGAGCGCTTTCATCCTGGGCCTCTCCGCCTCCATGGAGGAGGAGTACGCCAAGGATCCCGAGAACTTCGATCCCGATTCGATCAACGCGGTCAAGACCTCCCTCATGGGCCCGCTTTCCGGCATCGGTGACTCCTTCTTCCAGGGCACCATCCGCGTTATCGCCTTTGGTCTGGGCGTCCAGCTGGCTCAGCAGGGCTCCATCATGGGCCCGATTCTGGCCATGCTCATCTCCATCGTCCCCTCTGTGCTGATCACTTGGTTCGCAGCCAAGATGGGCTATCAGGGCGGCCACGAGTACCTGAGCAAGCTTCAGGGCGGCGACCTCATGGAGAAGCTCATGTATGTCTGCGGCATCGTGGGTCTTATGTCCGTGGGCGGCATGATCGCCACGCTGATCGGCGCCACCACCCCGCTGCAGTTCGCTGAGGGCACCGTCGTTATCCAGGACATCCTGGACGGCATGATGCCCCAGATGATCTCCCTTGGCCTCACCGGCCTTATGTACTGGCTCATCAAGAAGAACGTCAACACCGGTTGGCTTCTCGTGATCGCCATCGTGGGCGGCATCGCCCTCTCCGCGGCCGGCATTCTGGCCTAGTCGCGACCAAGCGCCTAACCGCTTTCCCCCGGGGGCCTGCCTGACATCCCATACCCCAGGCAGGCTCCCATCCCCAAAATGTGTCAAAGGGACTGTCCCTTTGACACATCCTCAACGGGCCGGCGACTCGGTCCAAACCACGGTAACCCTGCGAGCGCCCGGCAATGTGGCGCCGCAAAAATCGAAAGGAATGTGTCAGATGTACGAGATCGACCTTAACCTCCCTAAGCAGATCGTCGCTGACGTCCTGTCCAACCACGAGATCCACAGCGTCGCCTTCGTCGGCTGCGGCGCTTCCATGTCCGACCTTTACCCCGCCAAGTACTTCCTGGCCAACAACACGGACAAGCTGAACGTTCAGATCTTCACCGCTAACGAGTTCAACTACGACACGCCTTCCTGGGTCAACGAGCACACCTTCGTGATCACCTGCTCCCTCGGTGGCTCCACGCCCGAGACCGTCGAGGCCAACAAGACCGCCAAGAAGCACAACTGCCCGGTCGTCTCCCTCACCAACAAGGCTGGTTCCGCTCTGACCGTCGACGCCGACCACGTCATCGTTCACGGCTTCCACGCCAACTACGCTGCCAAGTGCGAGAAGCCCGGCTACGCCATCGCTCTTGCTCTCGAGATCCTTCAGCAGACCGAGGGCTATGACCACTACGAGGACATGATCACCGGCCTCACCAACATCTTCGATCTCTGCGAGAACGCCGCTCAGCACTGCAAGAAGCTCGCCAAGAAGTTCGCCGAGGACTTCAAGGACGACAAGATGATCTACTTCATGGCTTCCGGTGCCTCCGAGAAGATGGCTTATTCTCACGCCGCCTTCCTGTTCACCGAGATGCAGTGGATCGACGCCGCCGCCTACAACACCGGCGAGTACTTCCACGGCCCGTTCGAGGTTTCCACCGAGGGTAAGCCCTACGTCTTCTTCATGTCCGATGGCGCTACCCGTCCGATGGACGCCCGCGCCCTCACCTTCCTTGAGCGCATGGGTGCCAAGGTCGCTCTGATCGACTCCAAGGACTACGGCCTGGCTGACGCCGTGCCCGCGAGCGTCGTCACCTACTTCAACCCGCTGCTGCACCTCGCCGTTATGCGTGAGTACGGCAACCAGATCGCCGAGGCCCGTCAGCACCCGCTGACCATGCGTCGCTACATGTGGAAGCTTTCCTACTAATCACAAGTAAGTAGACCTTACGGGTTGATTGAGAGGGGATGGGGTTTGCGCCCCGTCCCCTTTTTTGCTATCGAAAGGAGATACGTATGATCAAGGCAGTGCTGTTTGACATGGACGGCGTGCTGGTCGATACCGAGTGGTTCTACAACCGTCGTCGCGTGGCGTTTATGGAAGAGAAGGGCTTTCACTTTGACGAGATCCCCGATCTTTCGGGGTCTAACGAGCCCGCCATTTGGAAGTCGCTGGTACCCGACGATGTTGAGCTGCGCGAGCGCCTGCGCGTGGAGTACAAGCAGGTCTACAGCCCGGACCATCCCGTTCCGTATGCCGAGCTGCTCAACGAGCAGACGGAGCCGGTGATGCGCAAGCTGCACGAGCGCGGCGTGAAGTGCGCCATCGCAAGCTCGTCCTATCGCGAGCTCATTGACGAGCTGGTGGGGATTGCCGGTATCGCCGACGTGCTGGACTACACCATCAGCGGTCACGAGTGCAGTGCGTTTAAGCCCGACCCCGAGATCTACCTGCGTGCCATGGAGGCGCTGGGGGTGGAACCTGCCGAATGCCTGGTTATCGAGGACTCGCCTTTGGGCATCGAGGCCGGCAAGCGCTCCGGCGCCCGCGTCCTGGCGCTGCGTCCGCACGAGGGCGTCAACCTGGATCAGTCCGCCGCCGACGTTGTCATCGACAACCTGACCGACATCCTATCTGCCATTTAGGGACAGGTTTATTTTGGCAGGTTTTATCTGGGCAAACGTCGAATTCGCCGTGAAGGGATCGCTCTCTTCACGGCGTTTTTCTTTTAAGCGGCCTCACAGTCCTTCTGATGGTTGTCGAGAGAGGGTGAATTGAAGCGCCCCCGCACGCTCCATGCTACAATCGCGGACATGCCCCACAACTACTTCTGCCTTCGAAAGGAGCCTACGTGGCGAACGCCATCGATCAGCTCACGGACCGAGTGCTCGTGCTCGGCCGCCTCACCATCGTCCGCCGCGCCATTACTGCCGTGGCGGTCACCATTTCCGCCGTTCTCCAGACATTCCTGATCCAGGCGT
>CAUDDU010000183.1 GCA_958448375.1 uncultured Collinsella sp. | reverse complement strand
CAGGCAGTCGGCGGCGGCGACGGTCTTGCCGTCCTCGTTCATGCGCATGTAGAACGCCTTGATCTCGGCCGGGTAGTCGGTCACGAAGGTCGGGCGCTTAAAGTGCTCCTCGGTCAGGAAGCGCTCGTGCTCGGTCTGCAAGTCGATGCCCCAGCTGACGGGGTAATCAAACTGGTGGCCAGCAGCGACTGCCTGCTCCAGGATCTCGACGGCCTCGGTGTAGGTAACGCGGGCAAAGTCGGAGTTGGCGACATGGTCCAGGCGCTCGAGCAGACCCTTGTCCACAAACTTGTTGAGCATATTGAGCTCGTCGGGGCAGGTTGCCATGACGTCCTTGAGGACATACTTGAGCATGGCCTCGGCGTTATCCATGTAGTCGTTAAGGTCGGCAAAGGCCATCTCAGGTTCGATCATCCAAAACTCGGCGGCGTGGCGCGTGGTGTTGGAGTTCTCGGCACGGAAAGTGGGGCCAAAGGTGTACACGTCGCCAAAGGCCATGGCGAAGTTCTCGGCATTCAGCTGGCCGGACACGGTGAGGCTCGCATGCTTGCCAAAGAAGTCCTGGCTCCAGTCGACCTCGCCGGACTCGGTGAGGGGCGGATTTTTGGGGTCGAGTGTGGTCACGCGGAACATCTCGCCGGCGCCCTCGCAGTCACTCGTGGTGATGATGGGGGTGTTGACGTAGACAAAACCCTGCTCCTGGAAGAAGCGGTGGATGGCGGCAGCCGCGACAGAGCGGATGCGGAACACGGCGCGGAACAGGTTGGTGCGCGGGCGCAGGTGCTGCTGGGTGCGCAGGAACTCGACGGTTGCGCGCTTCTTCTGCAGCGGGTAATCCGGGGCGCTCGTGCCCTCGACCTCGATGGAAGTGGCAGAAAGCTCGAAAGGCTGGGGTGCATCGGGGGTCAGTTTGACGGTGCCGGTGCAAATGAGTGCGGCCGAGACGTTTTGATGGGCGATCTCGTCGTAGTTGTCGAGTGCCTCGCGGTTCATGACGACCTGCAGGTCGCGGAAGCAGCTGCCGTCGTTGAGCGTAACAAAGCCAAAGTTCTTCATGTCGCGGACGGACTTGACCCAGCCGGCGACGGTGACGGTCTGGCCGCCGAGCGACTCGGCATCGGCATAGAGCTGCGCGATTTTGGTGCGGTTCACGTATCCTCCCATAACGGTTGAATGATAGTTATCCATACAGTTCGATATTCTAGCAGCTCGGCTCATTTGGGCTATACAGATAAAGCATTGGCGGGATGGTTTTTCAAACGAAAAGCGCCCGCGGCCAAATGGTCGCGGGCGCTTGACGAGGTGCCTTTTGGCTGTGTGGCGCGGGGCCTGGCTACTTGGTCTTGGCAACCAGCAGCGGGTCGCCAAGCTTGACGAGCGGGTTGCCGCCGATAAGCGTTCCAGACTCGCCGACATGGTCGATGCTCTTAAGACGATCGAGCTCGGAGACGATGACGGTCACGATGTCCTCGTGACCAGCGGCCTTAATGGCCTCGCGGTCGAAGCTGATGAGCGGCTGGCCTGCCTTGACCACATCGCCCATCTCGACAAAGCGGGCAAAACCCTTGCCGTTCATTTCCACGGTGCCCAGGCCAACATGGATGAACACGCGCAGGCCGTCCTCGGTAATCATGCCGATGGAGTGGTTGGTGACGGTGGTGGCGCCGATGCGGCCGTTGGCGGGCGCATAGATGGTGCCGGTAATGGGCTCGATGCCATAGCCCTGGCCAAGCATGCCCGAGGCGATCGTCTCGTCGGGAACCTCGTTCAGGTTGACGAGCACGCCGTTGACGGGGGCATAGATGACGCCTTCGCGGGTGGCGAAGCTTGCTGCGGGCGGAACGGACGCCTCGCCGGTCGAGGTGAAGGTGGACTTAAGCGAATCGAGCAGACCCATAGTTGCCTCCAACTTAAATAGGCGCATATCGCGCGTTTGGTTTGCCGGAAACGTTTCATATGTGTTTCGCGGCTTGGTCAACGCCCCCTATTCTACGCTGCTCAACGATACCTCTGAACTGGGATTATGTGATATATCAGTTGAAGGGAAACTTATTGCCGGAGTGTTTCTGCGCCACGGGTTCAAGTGGGGTACGCTTGAAGGCGAAAAACAAGGGCGCATAATTTGCGCGAAGGGAGCACATATGATTGTCGAGAACCATGCGCTGTGGGGCGAGGAGCCGACCGAGGATTATCCGGCGACGTTTACGTATTTGGGTGCCGAGCCGCTGCCCGATAAACCGAATGGCCGCCGCCCCGCGGTGATCATCTGCGGCGGAGGCGGGTTTACACATATCGCTCCGCACGAGCAGGACCCGGTGGCGTTTGCATTTTTGGATCACGGTTACCAGGCCTTTGTGCTCAACTATGTCACGAGCTCTACGGGTGACGTGAGCTTTCCGCACCCCCAGGCAGATCTTGCCAAGATGGTCGCCACGGTGCGCGCCAACGCCGACGAGTGGCATGTCGATCCTAAGCGCGTGTGCGTCGTGGGATTCTCGGCGGGCGGCATGATCTGTGCCTCGCTGGCAACGCAGTGGAAGACCGGCCCCTTCGCGGCACTTGCCGGGGCACGTCCGGACGACATTCGTCCCGATGCCGTGGTGCTGGGCTATCCGCTGCTCGACTTTGCCTATGTGCGCGACATGCAGACGCGCGATCCGCGCATTGACTTGCGCGTGCCCAAGACGGGCGGCAAGACGGGGCGCGATTTGCTCAACGACTACCTGTCGATGGTGACGGGTGGCGAGGCAACTGACGAGCATTTGGCCGATATCTGCCCCACCACGCATGTTTCGCGTCAGATGCCGCCGACCTTTGTGTGGGGCGTGTCCGACGACAAGACGGCGCCGATCGCGCAGGTCTACCCGTTTGCGCAGCGCATGGCCGAGGAGGGCGTTGCATGCGAGATGCACGTCTTCGACCAGGGTGGTCACGGCCTTTCGCTCGGCAACGCCAACACCGCGGTCGACAACGAGGACAAGCAGGTGGCGGTCCGTCCCTGGATCCGCCTAGCCTTCCGCTTCCTGGAGCGCCACGGGTTTTAGTTACGGCGTTTTACCAAACGCCGTAACCACTTGACGCTGCAAGCCCGCCAGGGCGGCAATCTGCCTTTCAACTTC
>CAUDDU010000182.1 GCA_958448375.1 uncultured Collinsella sp. | reverse complement strand
CCGCGCCGCCCAGACCAAACTGGATATTACTCTCGGGGTCGAGGATGCGCTCCTTTAGAAAGAGGTCGATCGCATGCGAGCGGCGAAATGCCGGGTCGCCGCGCTCGATGAGCAAGGGCTTAAGACCTGCTTTGGCGAGCGTTAGCGCGGCGAAAAGGCCAGCGCATCCGGCGCCGATGACGACGGGGCGCTCTTTGGGTGCGCCGGAAACGGGGAAGGGGAATGAAGGCTCATCGTCATCTATCGCGCGTACGTGCGAGCGGTCACGTTCGGAAACGCTGCCGACCGCCTCTCGCTCGAGGTGGGGACTGGTCAGCTCAACACGAAAGCTCAGGATAAAATGGACGTCTCGTTTTTTGCGAGCGTCGATTGACTTGCGGTGGAGCTCGATGGACTTGATCTCGGAGCCCTTGCAACGTAGGACGCGCTTGGCGACTCGCTTGCCAACAATGAGGCAGGCATTTTCATCGCCGGCTTCATCGAGCGACGCGTTGACTTGGGTGATTTCGATCATCGAGGTCTCCTTAGAGGCAAGAAAGAGGCCGTCCGGTATCCCAGACGGCCCGAATGCGTTTTTGATTATAGACTGCGCGGCTACAGGCTGCTTGCAGCGCGAATGCCCGAGAGCCATGCCCACGCAAGGTTAAAGCCTCCGCAATCGGCGTCGATGTCGAGCGCTTCGCCGCAGACGTAAAGCGGGGCGTCGACAACGCTGCGCGCGCGTAGACTGGGTGTTGAGATGCTCTCGACAGATATGCCACCACGCGTGACCTGCGCCGAGCGCTCCTCGGCGGTTCCTTCGACGAGCAACTTAAAGTGCTTGAGGATCGAGACCAGGTGGATGACATCGTTGGAGCCTGGATGGCACTGCTCGAACGCTGTGCAGACGACGCGGGAGAGTTGCGGGGCAAGCATACCGTCGAGCCAACGGGGATCGCGGGGCGAAAAGCCGCCGAGCAGCTCAACGCGCCGGTTAAGCATATCGAGCAACTCGTCTTTAGAGAGGTCGGGGAAAACGTCGAGCAGGATCGTATCGCCGCGCTGGATACGACGGGAGAGGTTGAAGACAGCGACGCCCGAGATACCGAAGGTTCGAAACAGGACTTCACCGTCTTCGTGCCAGAGCTCATTATGATTGCGGGCGAGCGTCAAGCGGGCGCGGACGCGCAGGCCATCCAACGTCTTGAGTGCCGCCCGATCGCCGACGACCGTTGCCGATACGGGGCAGAGGATGGGGCGCAGCGAAGTGAGGGGGAGGCGAAACGTATCGGCGATACCGGTGGGGTTGCCACCCGTGGCGATAATTACGGCATGTGCCTCCAGGGCCTCGTTCTTGCGAGGGACATCGGCGAGCGCTTTCCGAAGCGAGCGGAGCTCCGATTTTCGGTCGTCGTGCTTTTTTGCCTTGAGCGCCCGCGCTGGACGGTCTATTTGGAGTGCCCAGCCTTCGGAAGCTTTGTGTGCCGAGGCAACGTTGGCTCCGCAGATTAAGGTGATACCCAGGCGGTCGCAAACATTGAGAAGTGCGTCGCGCACCGATTCGGCGCGAAGGGAGCGCGGGTACAGCCGGCCTTCCTCGGAGGTTGTCATGATGCCCAGCGAGGAGAAGAAACCCATAAGCTCTTGTTCGGGTTGGGGGCCCATGACAGATTCGACGAATGCGGGGTGGTTATACCGCTGAGGATCAATCGATTCGTTGGAGAGGTTGCAGCGGCCGTTACCGGTCGCAAGGAGCTTAAGGCCGCAGGCGACATCGCGCTCAACGATGCAGACGCTTTTGCCAGCACGTGCGGCCGTAATGGCGGCGGCGAGGCTTGAAGCCCCGCCGCCGATTACCAGGACGTCATAGAAGGCGCTCGTGTTCACTTAGGCCTCGTCGGTCTCGTGCGGGGTAATAGCCTCGACGGCAGAGACTGCCTTGGGCAACATGCCATCGGGCAGCGCGGTCTCGACCTCGCCCTTATCGCAGGCCTCGGCGAGTGCCGGATTAATGGGAAGCGTGCCCAAGATGTCGAGGTTATAGCGCTCTGCGACCTCGGGGAGCTTGCTCTTGCCAAAGACCTCGATCTTCTTGCCGCAGTCGGGGCACTCAATATAGCTCATGTTCTCGACGATGCCCAGAATGGGGACGTTCATCTTCTCGGCCATGTTGACCGCCTTGGCGACGATCATCGAGACCAGATCCTGCGGGCTCGTGACGATGACGATGCCGTCGACGGGCAGTGACTGGAAGACGGTGAGTGCGACGTCGCCTGTTCCCGGAGGCATGTCGACCAGCAGGTAGTCGATGGGGCCGCACGAGGTCTCGCTCCAGAACTGCCTGATGGCGCCTGCGATGACCGGACCGCGCCAAAGGACGGGGTCGGTCTCGTTTTGGAGCAGAAGGTTGGAGCTCATGACCTTGACGCCGTGCTCGGAGATTTCAGGCAGCATGAGGTTGCCAAGGGCATGGACGTGGCGTCCGCTCATACCGAACATCTTGGGGATAGAGGGACCGGTGATGTCGGCATCGAGGACGCCGACCTTGTGGCCGTGACGGGCAAGCTCGGTGGCGATGGCACCGGTGACAAACGACTTGCCGACACCGCCCTTGCCGGAAAGCACGGCGATGACGCGTTTGACCTCGGACAGCGTGTTCTCCTCAAATTGCGACGGCGACGTTTGTCCGCCGGCGGCCTGTGCATGCTCGCAACCCATGTATGACTCCTTTGTATATGTTGGGGCCGGGGCCCCGTGATGTGACACGAGCGTCATTGTACCCTCGTTTGCGAGCGGGAGTCATTTGCGATGCATTTGGGCCGAGCGTGCTTGCAATACGATGGGTCCAAGCGAATGGGCGGGCTTACTGAACTTTGCTGGCGAACTCGAGGTATTGCATGCGCTGCAGCTTGTCGATCGTCGAGGCGTATGGGCTGTCTTCAGATTCCAAGTCGTAGCGCAGCCCGTCGGCACCAAGGTAGCCGGCGACATTGATGGTGGGCACATCTGACCTTGTTGCAAGCAGAGCCTTTTGATAGTCGGTGAGCGGGGCGCCGATCTTATTAAGGGTAATGGCTGCAATCTCGTTTGCCCCGACGGTGTCGTAGACGTTGAGCTCGGTATTGCCGGCGATTTCATAGTTAGCC
>CAUDDU010000181.1 GCA_958448375.1 uncultured Collinsella sp. | reverse complement strand
AGTTGGTTCCTTTCTCACAGACCAAGGTAATTATATTTGGTCGGGATGGCTAGAACGAGAGGTTGTCGTCGGTGTTGGCGGCTTCGCCGTCGGCGAGCACGTCGTTGCCGTCGACGTCCTTAAGAAGCACCGAGACCTTCTGCTCGGCATCGGACAGGCGGGTGCGTAGGCTCTTGAGGAGCTCGACGCCGCGGGTATAGCTCTCGAGCGATTCCTCGAGCTCCATATCGCCCGACTCCAAGCTGCGAATGATGAGCTCCAACTCCTGCGAGGCCTGCTTGTACGTAAGCTGCTCGACCGGGGTTTTCTCTGCCATATCTGTTTCCTTTCCTAAAGGTTTATCGCTATGAAACGCGGTCTACTCGACCGTATCGACCGTTGCCGCAACGTTACCGTCTGCCATGCGTACGCGGATGGCGTCGCCGGGCTTAAAGGTCTTGGCGCTCGTGGCCACCCCATCATCGCTGTACGCGATGGAATAGCCGCGGGCAAGCACCTTGAGCGGCGACAGGGCATCAAGCGACGCGGCAGCTCGGCCCAGGTCGGACGCGGGCTTGCTGAGCATCGAACGTCCCTGATGCTCCAGACGGGAACTCGCAAGCGTGAGCGCATGGCGCTTGCCATCGAGCCCCGAGGTGCTTGTAACCAGACGCTCGGGCAAGCGCTCAAAGTTGGAGCGGAATGTCCCGACCGAGCGTACTATGGCGCCCGACAGGCGATCAGCAGTCAGCGCAAGCTCCGATTCGCGACGCTCAACCATAAATGTGGGGTCGTTGAGGCACGGGCGGCACGCAGCCGCATCGAGTGCATCGCCCAAGCGAGCCGAATAGGTATCCCAGGCACGGCGACCACGCTGATCGAGCATCTCCAGGTCGACCTGGGCCGACCCAATCATCGATGCCATCGCGGCACCCAGGCGCTGATGGCGCGCCTCGAGTACATCGGCCAACTCCGTCATAGCCGGCGCCACCGATTCTGCCGCCGCCGTGGGCGTGGAGGCGCGGCGGTCGCTCACCATGTCGCAAATCGAGGTATCGGGCTCATGGCCAATGCCGGTCACCACGGGCACAGGACAAGCCGCCACCGCACGGGCAAGCTCCTCGTCGTTGAAGGTCATGAGGTCCTCGAAGGAGCCGCCGCCGCGCACCAGCAAGATGCAGTCGGGCGCTGGCGTGATGGCGGCGGCACGGCGCAGGCCCTCAATAAGCTCGGCCGGCGCACCCTCGCCTTGAACCTTAGCGCCCACGCAGACGAGCTCGACGAGCGGGTTGCGACGACGCAATGTGCGCTTGACGTCGTCGATTACGGCACCCGAAAGCGAGGTAACGACCGCCACGCGGGAGCAAAACACCGGGATGCGGCGCTTACGCGCTTCGTCCATCAGGCCCTCGCGGCGTAGCTTTTCGGCCAGTTGCGCCACTTGTTGACGCAGCAGACCCTCCCCCGCCAGCGAAAACGAGCGAGCGACAAAGCTCATGCGGCCCGTGGCCTTATAGAGATTGAAGCTGCCCTTAAAGCTCACCTGCATGCCGTCGCGCAGATCGAACGTGCGCTTGAGATAGGCGCCCTTCCAGATGATGCAGTCGACGGCCGCCGAGTCGTCCTTGATCTGAAAGTAGCAGTGGCCGCTTCGGGCGTTGGGACCACGAAAACCCGTGACCTCGCCCAAAACGCTCAGCTGCGGAATGGCATCGAGCGCGCCGGCGGCGATCTCCACCGCCTGGCTCACGCTGAGCTCCTTGCGCTCCTGATCGTCCGAACCGTCGAACTCGGCGGAAACGGCATTGCCGGTTAGATTCCAGCCCGCCACGCAGCCTCCTTTCGTCATCGTGCACATGGGCTCCGGCCCTGCGCAAATTCAAGTCCAACACATAGTACAGCGCCGCGGGGACACGAATCCCCGCGGCGCCTGCCTGTCCCATTTGTTATCGGTTGGAGTTTCTGTTGTAGCGAGCCATAAGGTAGAGCAACTGAATGATCGAAGTGAGCGCTGCAGCCACATAGGTAAGCGCGGCTGCCGTCAGTACCTTCTTGGCGCCGTTGACCTGCTTGGAGCTCATGCCCGACTGCTCGATGTACGCCACAGCACGTCGGCTGGCGTCAATCTCGACAGGCAACGTAACGAGTTGGAACAGCACACTAAACGAGAAGAAGATCAACGCGAGGGTCGTGAGCCCGGCAATGTTCATAAACAGGCCCAAGAGTAACACGATGGTCCAGGTGTTCTGGGTAAAGTTGACGACCGGCACGAGGGCGGTACGCACTTTCATCATGGCATAGCCGCTTTGACGCTGGGCGGCATGGCCCGCCTCGTGGCAGGCGACGGCAACGCTTGCGACCGAACCGCCCGAACGGTTGGCATCCGACAGATACAGGTTGTTGTCCTGCGGGTTGTAATGGTCGGTGAGCTCGCCAGCGACACCCTTGATACCCACGGCGCTACAACCGTTGGCATCGAGCATGCGGCGAGCGACTGTGGCACCCGTATCGCCGTCCGAGCGAACCTTGGACCAGGTTTTGTACGTCGAGTTGATATAGTTCTGTGCGGCAAGGCCAAGCACCGTGCAGACAAGAACAACCAGCAGGTACAGCGGGTCGATGCCAAAGCCGTATCCATAGTAATAAGGCATGCGAATTCCTCCGAGTCGAGTTACACGTTGGAGGCATTTTACCCACTCAACCGGCTAGGCTTCCCTACAGGAGCTCGATTTTGCCGTCCTTCACCGTCAACCCCATATTGCCGGAAAGCAGATCGTCCAGGCGCGAGCCCACAAGCTCAAAGCGCCAACCTTCGCGCAGGCGGCTCTGCTCGGGATGCTCAATGTAGTCGGCCAGGTCATCGCGCGAGGCAATGACCGAGGTCGCAACGCCTGAGCGCTCGGCAACCAGGCGGATAAGCGCATACATAAGGTCAGTCACGCTCTCCAGCTCCGGCGAAATCTGACGATGTCCGCGCACCAAGAGCGGCAGGCGATCGTGCGGACAGCTCGCACCGCGCTTGATGGCCATGAGCGCACCGTCCACGTCGCGCTCCCCCAATTGATCGGTACCGCGAATGCTACGGAACTCCTCAACGCGCACGGGATTGCGCTTAACGAGCGCTAGCAGCGTGTCGTCGGACATGACCC
>CAUDDU010000180.1 GCA_958448375.1 uncultured Collinsella sp. | reverse complement strand
AGACGTATCTGCTCGAGACGCTTGCCCGCTGGATTCTCGATCGCACCGACAAGGAAACGGCTTTTGCGGCGAACTTTGCCTTCATGCGCATCGCGGCGGCCAACCGCATCATCACCTCGTGTGCGCTCACCAATATGGCGACCGGGGCTTTGGTGTTTTTGCCGGGCGCCGATTATCCCGTTATGGCGCTGGCGCAGGTGGGCATGCTCTTTGAGCTCGCTGCCGTCTTTGGACGCGGCATTAAGCCTGAGCGCGGCTACGAGGTCGCCGGCGTGCTTGCCGGCGGTCTTGTGATCCGCGCGGTCACCCGCGCACTCGTCAAGCAGACGCCGCATATTGGGTTTGCCGTCAAGGCGCTCACTGCTGCCGCGGGCACCTACGGCATGGGCCGTGCGCTTGTTTCGCTCTACGAGCGCGATGTCGACTACAGCCGTGCCAACGAGGTGGTCACTGCCACGTTCTCCCGCGTTCGCGATCTGGTGACCACGGTCGCGGGCGCTACCCGTCCTATGGCGTCCTACCAGGACGCATCAGATCTCGCTGCTTAGGGGTTTTCCGTTGCGCGTTGCATACCAAGATTGTTTTCATTTAATTGAGCCGTTGCTCGCCAAGGTCGAGAAGCCGAGCCGCTATATCGATCACGAGTGGGGCACGCTTTCCAAGGCCGATGCCGACTACCGTTGCTGCCTGATCTACCCGGATGTGTACGAGGTCGGTCTGCCCAACCAGGGCATCGCCATCCTCTACAACATCCTTAACCAGGCCGAGGGCATCTCCTGCGAGCGTGGCTATGTGCCGTGGCCCGATATGGGTGATGCCATGCGCGAGGCGGGTATTCCGCTGCTGTCGCTCGAGGGTGCAGCGCCGGTCGCTTCGTTTGATATTGTCGGCTTGCATGTTCCGCACGAGATGGCGGTGACGAACTTCCTCGAGGCTCTCGACCTCGCTGGCATTCCGCTGTTAGCGGCCGACCGAGGTGAAGACGACCCCATTATCATCGCCGGCGGCCCCTCGGTGTACAACCCCGAGCCGTACGCGGCCTTCTTCGATGCCATCCTCATCGGCGAGGGCGAGGAATCGCTGCTCGAGACCTGCCAGCTGCATCGCCGCCTGCGTGACGAAGGGGTCCCGCGCGCGCAGATTGTCGAGCAGCTTGCATCCATTGTCGGCAACTACGTGCCGTCGCTCTATGAGGTTCGTCACGACGAGCCTTGCTCGCCGCATGGCTACACCGTGCCGCGTGAAGGCAAGGATGCGCCGACCGTGGTCTACAAGCGCGTCGTCGAGGATTTCGGCGCCACGAATCCGCTGTCGCAGTCGTGCGTGCCCTATGCGCAGCTGGTCCACGACCGCCTGTCTATCGAGATCCTGCGCGGCTGCGCCCGCGGCTGTCGTTTTTGTCAGGCCGGCATGACGTATCGCCCGGTGCGCGAGCGCTCGGCCGACCAGATCGTCTCGTCGGTGATTCAGGGTCTGGAAAAGACCGGCTATGACGAGGTGTCGCTGACCTCGCTCTCCACGACCGACCACTCCTGCATTCGCGACGTGCTCGGCAGGCTCAACCGTCGCCTGGAGGATACGGGTATTCGCGTGTCTATTCCGTCGCAGCGCCTGGATTCGTTTGGCGTGGATATGGCCGAGTCGGTTGCTGGCGAAAAGAAGGGCGGCCTGACGTTCGCGCCCGAGGCCGGCAGCCAGCGCATGCGCGACATCATTAACAAGAACGTGACCGAGGAGGACCTGGACCGTGCGGCCAAGGCGGCCTTCGAGGCCGGCTGGAACCGCATGAAGCTCTACTTTATGATGGGCCTTCCCAGCGAGCGCGACGAGGACATCGTGGCCATCGCCAATCTGGCCGATCACGTGCTGGAGCTCGGTCGTTCCGTGGTGCCCAAGGCTCGTCGCGGCTCGATCTCGGTGTCGATCTCGGTTTCGGTCTTTATCCCCAAGCCTGCCACGCCGTTCCAGTGGTGCCCGCAGCTCGACTACGACGACGTCAAGCGTCGCCAGAAGCTGCTTATCACGAGCGTTCGCAACCGTGCCGTCCGCGTGCATTACCACGATGCCGAGACTTCGCTCATCGAGGCCGCGCTGTCCCGCGCCGGTCGTGACATGACGCCCGTCATCATCGATGCTTGGCGTGCGGGCTCTCGCTTTGACGCCTGGGTAGAGCATTTCTCGCTCGATAACTGGAAGGAGGCTGCTGCCAAAAACGGCATTGACCTCAATGAGCTCGTGCACCTGCCCTACGAGTTGGACTGGCGCCTGCCGTGGGAGCATGTGAGCCCCGGCTGCACGCGCGGCTTCCTCGAACGCGAGTACCGTCGCTCGCTCGAGGGCGTCACGACTCCCGACTGCACCCGCACGTCGTGCACCGGCTGCGGAATCTGCCCCACGCTCCACGCCAAGAATGTATTGATGGGTGATCGCGCATGAGTGAGCGCCTGACCGACAACCCCTCGCTCTTTAGGCTTCGTGTTCGCTATGGCAAGCGCGATCGCCTTAAGTACCTGGGCCATCTCGAAGTAATCCATACCATTGAGCGCATTGTGCGCCGTGCGGGACTTCCCTATGCCGTCACGCAGGGCTTCTCTCCGCACATGCGCGTGGGCTTCTCTTCGGCGCTGCCGGTGGGTACGTCGTCGACCTGCGAGTGGTATGACCTGTTTATGACCGAGTTCGTGGCGCTCGACGAGGCGTTTGAGCGACTGTCTGCGGCATCTCCGGCCGATCTGGCGCCCATCGAGGCGGCGTACATCGACGTGCGCACGCCGGCGTTGACGGCGCAGCTCACGCGCCTGTCGTATCGCATCGACCTGCACTTAGATCCCGAGGCGCCCGTAAGCGCCGAGGAGGTGCGTCGTGCGATCGACACGCTGCGCGCGGACCATGGCATCGACTACGCGCGCGGAAAAAAGAGCAAGCGATTGGATTTGGATCACACGCTCGTGGGCTATGAGCTCACGGCGGGGGAGCGCCCGGACCATTTGGTGCTCATGCTCGACACCCATGCCGACAACGAGGGCTCCATGCGTCCGGAAATTTTGCTTTCCGCTGCTGATGTTTTGTTGCAGGGCTTGACCCCGGGCGTGGATGCACCTATTGTTTCCACCGGTATGCAAGACCTCG
>CAUDDU010000179.1 GCA_958448375.1 uncultured Collinsella sp. | reverse complement strand
ATCTGCTGCACCAGACGAGCCAGGCGACGCGTCTCGGAAGCAACGGTCTCCAAATGCTCATCGTCGGTGGGATACACGCCGTCCTGCATGGCCTCGACCGTCGCAAGCATCGCCATAAGCGGCGTGCGCAGCTCGTGTGCGACATCCGAGGTCAGGCGCTTCTCGTGTTTCATATCCTTCTCGAGCGAGGTGGCCATCTCATCGAAGGTCTCACCCAGCTGATCGATCTCGTCATCACCGCGCAGCCCCGTGCGAGCCGACAGGTCGCCGTCACGGATTTGCTTTGCGGTACTGGTGATGCGATGAATCGGTTTGGTGAGCATGCGCGACACGAGCGATCCGATAACGACCGAAATGCAGATTGCAACAACCGCGGCGAGGGCCATGGCGTTAAAGGTCTTCTCCCTAAACGCAGAGTCCGCCTTGGTGAGCAGAGCGTCGGAGCCGATGGCCCACAGCTTTACCTGTCCGACATGCTCGCCGGAAGACGTTACAATCTCGACGTTAGCAACGCTATCGGAGTCGGTTGGAGCAGACGAGACCGGGCTATGCGATGCCCTCTTGCCGCTCGTGTCGTCGGTCGTAGCCTGGTTTTCGCGTACATCGGCGGTGGCGCTTGCCGAGGGCCAGGAATCGTCATAAACGATCACACCCTTTTTATTGACGACCTGCATGCCCAGATCGTCGGAAACCAAACTCGACGTTGCGACCGTGCGCAGTTCTCCCGCGGTCCAAGAGCCGTTTTCCTCATATGAGGTCGCCAACTTCTCGGCAGCGGAATTTGCGATTTCGACGATATTGGAGCGTGTGTAATCCGAAAAGACCGTGCCCCACACAACAGAGACAACGCCCACCAGCACCAATACCGTCATGAGCGATGTCAGAGCAAAAGCAAGTGCCATGCGCGAGGGATAGCTCATCGTTGGCCGTGAATCGGAACGAGGCGTGTTCCAACTAGCCTTGGAACCCGCCTCGCTCTCCTGCTTGTGCTTTTGTCCGATTTCAAAGCGCGCAGGTGTCATATGTGATTTCCCTATTTCTCGTCCGACTTATCGGTCTTGGCCGGAGCCTCGAAGCGATAGCCGACACCATGGACGGTGTAGAGCCACTTGGGCTTCTTGGGATCATCGCCCAGCTTGGCGCGAAGATTCTTCACGTGGCTATCGATGGTGCGCTCATAGCCCTCAAAGTCATACCCGAGCACTTTCTCGACCAGCTCCATGCGGTTATACACACGGCCGGGATGACGGGCAAGTGTGGTGAGCAGCTTGAACTCGGAAGCCGTCAGATCGACTTCCTTGCCCTCGACCAAGATCTTGTGGCCCGAGATATCGATGACCAGATCGCCGAAGTCGAGTACCTCGACGGCGGGCTCGTCGGCCTGATGGGCACGGCGGAACAGAGCGCGAACGCGGGCGACGAGCTCGCGCGGCGAGAACGGCTTAATCAGATAGTCGTCGGCGCCGAGCTCAAGACCGATAATACGGTCCTCGATCTCGCCCTTAGCCGTCAGCATGATGATGGGGACATCCGAGGTATCGCGAATGGTGCGGCAAACGCGCTCGCCGGGGATCTTGGGGAGCATAAGGTCGAGCACGACCAGGTCGAACTGATGCTTCTCGAACTCCTCGATCGCGGACTGGCCGTCGCCGACGCCCACAACCCAGTAGCCTTCGCGCTCGAGATAGGCAGCGACGGCGTCACGGATTGCCTTCTCATCCTCGACCAGCAGAATCTTTTTTGCATCTGAAGCCATAACACGGCCCCCCTGTCTCAATTAGCTAAGAACAAGCCCATTTTAACGCACCTGAGCCCGCCAGATGCCGCTATGACGCGGCAGCTCGGCGGGCGGTACTCACAATTACAACGCGTTTATTCCCCTGTTGGCGCCTTTTTAACCCCTCTAAGCTTAAAGAGAGAATAGGCGTGCAGTGACCGTCTCTGGTATACCCTGGCTGTTGCGCACCGTGGCGTACGTAAGGAATGAGTCCGATTTTCCCGCCGTAGCTGGATAATCGCCATACTCCAAAGCGCGGTCGGGCGACAGCAGCGAGCCATAGGTCTTGGCAGAGGTGTCGATCAGGAAATGCGACGCCTGTACCTTAACAAGGTATTTATTCTTCTTGCCAGCCGCACATGCGAGCGGCTCGCGTGACAGGAAGAGGTACGGCCCTCCTTCATTACCGATATACGTGCCCATATTGCCCAGGCTGCCCACGCCACTATAGGCCGCCTCGATAGAAAACACGAAGGTATCGCCCATATATACGGCCTCGAAAGGCAAAACTGACGAAGGAAGGACCAACTGGGCACGCTTGGTGTTGTTGCCGTCGGTCAGATCGATTGCCGTTATGCCGTAGTAGACGCCCTCGTCGTTGCGGACACGCGGCGAGATGGTCAAAATGCCGTCGCTCGCGCGCGGGGCCGATGCAAAGCGGCCCGTCGATTTCCAAATTGTCTCGGCCTTGGATTCATCAAGTGAGCGACGATAGCAAAACGAATCGCTACTCGTTTTATTGCCACCTGCCGAGGGCATTTTATACCAGATGACTGATGACCCGAACGCCGTAAACAGCGGCGGATCATAGTCCTTGCCACCTCGATCGAGCTCAACCACGTCGCCAGAGAGCGAAGCGCCCGACAGATTTTGACCGTAGAGCTTCCACGATGAATTGGCAAAGTTCATCTCAACCCACGCGAATACGCTGTCGCCGGCACGGACATCGTAGAATGCATATCCCGTGCCCTCGATAGGATCCTCGATTAATGTGGTAAGCGAGCCATCGCCCAGGTTGAGCACACCGAGTGTGTTGGCGTGCAGTGCCGATGCGGGCGCCATCATCGCCGCGGCGTAATCGCCGTCGCAGTAGTACAGCAGCGTACCCAGAGGCAGCGTCCATGACGCCGCCGGCTCAAGATCGATGTCGACTGCCTCGTACTCATCCGTAATCGAGATGATTTTGGAATCATCCTTGATAACCTGCGGCTCGCCGGCGGCATCATCGCTGGTGCCCGTTTTTTTCGAGCATCCGGCAAGCACCGTGGCAGCGCCCGCGGCAGCCCCACCGAGTACAAAGCCGCGACGCGATATTCCGTTCTTGATGTGATCGGCGATGCCCATTAGGCGATCTCGG